>CAYQQX010000053.1:0-25833 GCA_964419495.1 uncultured Anaerolineales bacterium | reverse complement strand
CGATTCTTCCAGACCATTTCAAAAATGGGATCTTATTTTTGCACACCTCCATAATCATCTTCCAGGCAGGGTCAGTATTGAAGAACCCCAGCAGATATCCCAGGGACCAGATTCCCGTGGATAATGCCATTACGCTAAAAGTGTATGCACCTCGGGCTGGACGCAATCTCCAGGCATTGAGGGAGATCCCCAGCGAGATGATCACAGCCGCCAAGTAAAGCAGCGCAATGGGTGTAAACTGCCAACTACTCATCAGCACTCAGCCTCTCTGGCTCGAAATATTGATCAAGAAAATTTCAAATAGAAGTTTACCAGAAACTTTTTCAATTTCACTCATTTCAGTAGATCACGTTTTTGTGTCATTGCGAGGCGTTTCGTGCCGAAGCAATCCCCCTCTAAAGGGTGAGATTGCTCACCTGCACTTGCAGCGCAGGCGCAAGTGTCACTCCGTTCGCAATGACATCAATAATTGGGGATCTGTGATCTACTGATTTATATCACCTGCTTTATATCACCTACCTCACTCTGAGTGCCTTGCAAAAACTTAGCAATTCGGGCGTATTCCAGTTTTTGGGGATGAGATTTCAGTGATCCGGTCAACTCAATTCAAAACAGGGTTTCCCTTCGGACTTACATCACGGCAAGCCATACGCCGTCCGGCTTTCCAGCCAGATTCTGTTCAGAATGGCATGCATTTGCACTTGACAATGAACAACCAAATCCCCGGCTCGTATTTGGCCGGGGATTTGGTTTGTTAGAGTTTTTTAGTGCCCCCCGACCCCCCAATTCTGGAGGGAGTCCGAGTTCCTCCCAACGCCAAAGGCGCGCCTACGGCGTGGGGGTGCTCGTAGAGCTGGGGGCGATGTAAGAACTTTCTAGTCGCCTGAAACAGCTATCGTATCAGGGACAGGTTTCTTGCTCTGCATGATGGCCCATACCAGGCCGGCAAACAGAACCAGAACAGCCAGCCATCCGCCCCAACCGAGGTCTTTGTAGGTTACCACGATGGGAGCAACGATCAGTGCAACCAGATTGGCCACTTTGATCATCGGATTGAGGGCCGGGCCAGCCGTGTCCTTGAAAGGATCGCCGACGGTGTCGCCGACCACGCCAGCTTTGTGGCGCTCGGAGCCTTTACCCATGTTGTTTGCCGGATCTTTGGGCTCGTCCTCGATCATCTTCTTGGCATTATCCCAGGCACCGCCAGCGTTGTTCATATACACAGCTAACAACTGTCCGGAGAGGATTAGGCCCGCCAGGAAGCCACCCAGGGCTTCGACTTGCAGAACCAGGCCGACGATGATGGGGGAGAGCACACCAATCAATGCCAGAGGCACCAGCTCTTTTTGAGCTGCTTCGGTTGAAATGGTCACAGCCTTCTCATAGTCGGGTTCAATCTTGCCATCAAGGACGCCCAGCTTGAACTGGCGACGAACTTCCTCGATGATCAGCGAGGCAGCCCGGCTGACAGCTTGAATGGCAAAGGACGAGAACAACCAGGGGATGGCGCCACCGATGAGCATACCTACGAAAACACCGGGCATAGAGATGCGGATACCATTGGCCAGTGCCGTAGGATCGACGCGCCCTACATCGGTGATGAAGGAGCCAAACAGCGATACCGCAGCGATGACTGCCGAGCCAATGGCGATACCTTTGGTTACGGCTTTGGTGGTGTTACCAACCGCGTCCATGTCGGCCATGATCTTCTGGGCTTTCTTGGTCTCTTCATCATTGCGGTCGTTCCAGGCCATTTCGCCGATGCCAGCGGCGTTGTCGGAGATCGGTCCGAAGGAATCCATGGCCACGTTGTTGCCGGTCAGGGTCAGCATACCAATGCCGGTCATAGCCACACCGTAGAGCACATAAGTAAACCGCTCCATGGGGTCAGCAGAAACTCCGCCGTAGATCACGATTGATGAGAATATTGTCAAGGCGATTACCAGAATCGACCACACGGATGATTCAAAACCAACCGAGGTGCCTGAGAGGATTAAAGTTGCTGGTCCTGTGTCCGCGGATTTCTTGATTTCCTTAACGGGTGCACCGTGAGAGCCAGTAAAGTAATCGGTCAGGCGATCGATCAGGATAGCCAACAAAACACCGGCGGTTGTGGTCAAGAAGGGTCGCCACCAGCCGCCGTTGATGTCAGCCATATAGAAGAAGGCCACGATCCCGAACAGCACTGTGGAGATAGCCGCAGAGGTCAGGAAGCCGCTGAAGATGGACTTCATAGCATCGCCGCCCTCTTCGGCATCGCTTTTGACCAGGTATGTACCGATAATGGAAGCCACCACGCCGATACCGCGTACCAGCAAGGGGTAAATGATCCACTCCAGGTGACCGGTCAGTGCGGTCAGCGCCACACCCAAGATCAAACTGGAAACGATGGTCACTTCATAGGATTCAAAGATGTCCGCGGCCATTCCAGCGCAGTCACCGACGTTATCACCGACCAGGTCGGCCACCACGGCGGGGTTGCGGGGATCGTCTTCGGGGATGCCAGCTTCGACCTTTCCAACCAGGTCTGCACCGACATCGGCAGCCTTGGTGAAGATGCCGCCGCCCACGCGCATGAACAGTGCCAGCAGCGTGCCGCCAAATCCGAAGCCCAACAAGGCGTCGGGTGCAGCGACTCCAAATATCATGAAGATCACCGTGCCGCCGAACAGGCCCAGGCCATCGGTGAGCATACCGGTGATGGTTCCGGCACGATAAGCAATGCGCAGCGAATCGCTAAATGAGCGCCGCGATGCGGCGGTCACGCGCACATTGCCTTGCACGGCCATGCGCATACCGATCTGCCCTACCATCAGGGAGAATCCTGCACCCATGGCGAAAGCCACGGCGCGGCCGATACCGATGATCCAGCGCACTTGACCCAGCTCGCTTTCGCTGAGATGCTCAGCGCATTCCAGGGCAGCCTGATAGGTTTCACCCTTGACGGCCATGCAGTACCATTCTGAAGCTTCGGGAGTGGGCTTGACAATAAAGACTGAGGCGAATAAGGCCACAGTCAAGATCAGGATCAAGGGCAAGATCGATTTCAACTGACGTTTGAGATAGGCGTCAGCGCCCTCGCGGATCGCATTCCAGACCTTTTGCATCTTTTCGTCGCCTTTGTCTTCACGCAGGATTTGTGCGCGCAAGAAAAGAGCGTACAGCAAGCCTAAGATGGCTACAATGAGTACGCTCCAGATGGCGATCAACTCAAATGTTTCAAGTCCGAGTCCAAACATAAAGAATATCCTCCAGCCTTTCTTTGTATTAATAGGATGAATGTAGAGTGGCTGGATTGTACAAGTCGGGTATTGATGCGTCAAGTTTTGCTGCAAAACGTGGAACCGTTTCCTTAAAACCCAATTTTTGGGAATGAGCAGGCTGATTCCTTGCATATTTCTTTCAATTTTGTCGATATTGTAATGGTTAGAATGATGTCGAACACTTTATCTTGTCATTCTGAGGAGCGAAGGAAGCGAAGCGGCTGAAGCGACGAAGAATCCCTGAAAGGCCGAGTCACTTTGTACCTGCAAAGGCTCAAACAAATTGAACATATAAGGGATTCTTCGCTTCGCTCAGAATAACACAAGTGTTCAGTGTTATTACCCATTACACAATTTTGTCGATATTGTTTTAGAATTATGAGTAATAAAAGTCTCAAGTAAGGTAGTGGACATGTAGGTTGTCGAATGTAAAACAGAAAGTTTTGGCGGTAAAAGTGAGTATTTTTTTATTCCATTTTTGTTGGTAAAATACACCGCCTCGATAAACAATAATTACTTTGGTGGCGCTATCTGTTGGGCCAGTGAACAATCCTATGATCGACGAAACGTTATTATCCTCAATTGAAGATATGGATGGCTTGTCAGGGGGTCACGGTAGAGAGGTTTCTCCTCTTGCTCGTTTATTAGAGTTGGGACGGGAAAATGGTTATGTCACAATTGATGAAATCCTGAGCTTTTATCCCGGCGCTGAACAGGATGTCAGCCAGCTTGAGGAAGCTTTTGCGGCTTTGCTTAGCGCGGGTATTCCATATGTGGACGATGACACCACTCAAGAACCATCGGATAAAGATCTCGATGCCGAAGAAGGGGAAATCGAAGAAGACGAGCAGCTGCAAATTGACGAAAATATCCTTGCCAATATCGATACCAGCGATACCATTGGTCTTTATATTAAAGAGGTAGGAAGAGTACCCTTGCTCAAGGCCGAGGAAGAAGTTGTTTTGGCGAAGCGTATTGAACGTGGGCGTGCTGCAAGTGCCAAGCTGGCCAATGGCGGCGGCAATAAAGATGAGCGTTTTGTATTGCAGCAGCTTATCCGTGATGGCTGGGCTGCCAGAGAGCACCTGATCACGGCCAACTCCCGGCTGGTAATCAGTGTGGCAAAGAAATATATGGGTCGCGGTGTGCCCTTTTTAGATCTGATCCAAGAAGGCAATATCGGCTTGATCCGGGCGGCCAAGAAATTTGATTATCACAGGGGATACAAATTTAGCACCTACGCCACTTGGTGGATCAGACAGGCTGTCACACGTGCGATTGCAGATCAGGGGCGTACTATCCGCTTGCCGGTGCATATGGGTGATCAGATCAACAAGCTGCTGCGCATCCGCCACCAACTGACTCAAGAATTGGGGCGTGAACCGGGTATTGATGAGCTGGCAATCCATTTGGAAGTTTCCCCTGAAAAAGTGCAGTATATGATGCGTGTGGCCAGGCGACCTCTATCTTTGGAGATGCCCACGGACGATGAAGCAGATTCTGTTTTGGGTGATTTTATCCCCGATGAAGATTCGCCCCTCCCCGATGATAAGGCCATCCAAAATTTACTCAAAGAACATCTCTCTACTGTTTTGGATAACTTGCCTCCTCGTGAAGTGCGCGTTTTACAGCTTCGCTATGGTTTACAGGATGGCAAGCTCTATACGTTGGAAGAGGTTGGCCGCAAGATGGGAGTTACACGCGAGCGTGTACGCCAGATCGAGGCGCAGGCGCTCAGCCGTTTGCGAAACCCAGCTTTTCAAGAGAAATTGAGCGAGTATTTAGATTAATTACAGACCCTTAGGGTTTCAAAAACCCTAAGGGTCTTTTTAGATTGGCGGATATCAAATGATAGTTCAAATCTATACCATGCAATCCGTTGAGGAAGCACTACATGTAATTGCACAGGGCGTCGATCATATTGGCATCACTCCCAGCCATATCGGTCTTCCTGGAGAGGTGGATAACGTTACCGCCCGTTCCATCGTCGATGCTGTCGGTGAGACGGCGGTCTGTGTAGCGTTAACAGTCGACTCGGATTTGGACGTTATTGAAGCGATGGTGCAGGCAGTTCAACCTGATATACTGCACCTTTGCGGCCTGGAGGATGCGCTGCCTGCCGAGGAAGTACGAATGCTGCGCCAGCGATTGCCAGATTTACCCATCATGCAAGCCATTTCTGTGGCTGGCCCAAAAGCGATCGATGTGGCACTTTCATACCAGGATATGGCCGAATATCTGATTCTGGATACACAAGCCGCAGATATTGCTGGCATAGGTGCTTCGGGAGAAACCCATGATTGGCGTATCAGCAGGGAGATTGTGCGGCAGGTGTCTGTTCCCGTCATATTGGCGGGGGGACTATCGCCCGAAAATGTGGCCGAGGCAATCCGCGTGGTGAAACCCTGGGGCGTGGATTCGCTGACACACACCAATCAACCCCTACCAGGGGATAATTTTCGCAAAGATATTGAGCGTGTGCGGGGTTTTGTGCAGGCTGCTCAGGGAGCATCTTGATAGATGACGACTCCGAAAGTTGTGGTAATCGGTGACGCTAATGTCGATATGGTCATTCGGTTACCAGACCGCAATTCGGCTTTGCCAACCACCAACCTGAAAGATTCTGTTCCGCAATTGCACGGCGGTGGTTCAGCGGCCAACGTAGCTGTTGCCCTGTCTCGACTTGGAAATAAAGTTGCTTTTCTTGGGACAGTGGGAGACGATGGCTACGGTCGTTGGGTGCGTGATGATCTAGAAAATGAAGGCATAGATACACAGGGACTGCGAGTGGTGCCTGATGCCTTCACGCCGATGGTCCTGGCGTTGATCGAACCTGATGGGGAACGTCACGTAGTGATCTGGCCCCCTGAAAACGGTGCGCATTTCCACCATCAAGTCGAGCATCTTAGTTCGGGATTGATTCGTTCTGCGTCCTGGCTGCACACCTCGGGAATATGTTTCCGCGCTTCACCGGCCCGAGAAACCATTATCCATGCCATGGAATTAGCTCATAATGCTGGCCTAGGCGTATCATTAGATATCAATTTAAGAATTGAAGTTTGGGGATTAGATGAAGAGACTCGTCAGATTTTTGAACGCGCAATCGAATTGTCTGATGTGGTTTTCGGCAACGCTGAGGAAGAGATAGTTCCGATCGCTGCCCCCTATTCTGTTGAGGATGCAATGGAATTCTTGAGCTCAGGTAGTCGTACGGTGGTCGCTCGTCAGGGTGAGAAGGGGGCATTAGTGACCACACCGCAGGAGTCATTCCAGACACCTGCATTTCAGGCAAAGGTTGTCGACACATTAGGTGCAGGGGATGCGTTCGATGGCGGTTTTGTTGCTGCCAGAATAGCTGGGCTTGGTGATGTGGATGCCGTCAGATGGGGGCATGCGGCGGCAGCTTATAATATTGGTCAGCCTGGGGCGCGAGGTTTGCCAAATATCAATGAGTTGAAGCACATACTAGGTGGATGAAAGTCGTCAAAAATTGCTTCTAATGAGCGTTGCTGCTCCAACTATTCACCACTCCCAAAATCCAATCAAAATTTGGGTCTGGGAATCTGCGTGGTTTTGCTCAGAGGGGATTGCCAAATCCCCGATCTTGAGGATATTAGAGTGGGTTATCACCACATACGGGTCTGGATTTGACAATCCAGATTGAGCATTTCTAAAAACCCCATAGAACCTGAATTTTTGATTACCCTATTTTCTTGTATAATTTTCATATATTATCAACTTTATTATGGAGCAGAAGAATGAGTCGCGAATACACAATAGAAAAACGACGACTAGGAAAAACCGACATCGAAATCACCCCCATTGGCCTGGGAGTGATGCAGTTCGCCGGGGGCAAAGGGATGTTCAGCTTGATGTTCTCAGAGATCCCACAGGAGCAGAAGAATGAGATCATCAAATTTGCCTTGCAGGGCGGCATCAACTGGTTCGACACCGCAGAGATGTATGGCCTGGGGCGGTCGGAGCAGAGTCTGGTCGATGCCCTGAACGCGCTCGATGTTCCTGATGCTGAAGTGGCCATCGGCACAAAGTGGTTCCCGTTTCTTCGGACTGCGCGCAGTATTGGCCGCACTATCGATAAGCGCTTGCATTTCTTAGATGGCTACACAATCGATTTGCATATGGTGCACCAGCCGATTGGGCGTTCATCCCCAGAAGCTGAGATGAACGCCATGGCCGACCTTGTTGAGGCTGGGCATATCCGTTCAGTGGGAGTCAGCAATTTTGGGCCCGAGCGTATGCGCCGCGCCCACGCGGCATTGGAAAAACGCGGACTGCCGTTGGCCTGCAATCAGGTGGAATTCAGTCTTTTGCGCCGAGGCATTGAGTTCAACGGCATTCTGGATACTGCCCGTGAGTTAGGCGTGACGATCGTCGCCTGGGGCCCGTTGGCTTCGGGAGTGTTGTCAGGGAAATTCCACGATCCTGAGGTGCTTGCCAAGGCTCCCACTTTACGTCGCCGACGCCTGGAGCCGCTGTTGGAGCGCACGCGCCCGTTAATTGCAGTGCTCGAAGAGATTGCCGATAGCTATCAGGTCACTGCGGCACAGGTGGCCTTAAACTGGTTGATCCATTTTCATGGCGAGAGCGTGGTTGCCATCCCCGGTGTTTCCAAGGTGCATCAGGCTAAAGAGGCAGCCGGCACGCTGCATTTCAGGCTCAGCGATGACGAACTGAAACAACTCGACCAGGTTTCTAGGGAGACCCATTCGGATGGTGAAGCCGCTGATTAATTGGACGCCCAAGTTCTACGATCGCATCTCGAAGAAGTATGACCTGCTTTCTCGTCTCTTTTTCTCAATGGGGGAAAGGGGCAAGGAGAAAGTCATCAGTAATTTGCGCATAGGCAACGTTTTAGATGTGGCCTGCGGCTCGGGCGGGCTGCTGCGGGACGTAGTTGGGGCTGGCGCGCCTGCCTTCGGGTCTGATACGTCTTGGGGTATGCTGACTGAGACGCGCGCCAAAGTGCCCTCAGCAAAGTTGGTGCAGGCCAGCTTTTATGAGCTGCCTTTTGTTGACGGTGCCTTTGACACAGTTGTTGAGACCAATGCTGTCAGCGGGGCTGAGATTGCATCGGATAAGGTGCTTACTGAAATGGTAAGGGTCTGTGTATCTGGCGGGGAGATCCGCATTGGAGATTATGCCAAAGGACCCAAAGACAACCTTTGGCATCGTTTCATGCGCTGGATTGGCATCTTGTTTGGTGATTATGCCCATGATTATGTTGCCTATTTTCGAGCCCTGGGTTTCGAAACGGAAGTAGAATATTTGGGCTTCGATGGCATGTACCAATACGTGCGTGCGGAGAAGAAAACATGAACATTTACTTTGCTTGTTCCATTACGGGCGGACGCCAAGATGAAAGTGTTTATGCCCAGATCGTCAAAAAATTGATCGCTGATGGCCACGAAGTTCCTTCATCTGTATTCGCCTTGCCGCGTGAAGTTGACGAAAATGCCATGCATCCTGTGGAAGTCTATCAGCGTGATACCCAATGGATAGATGAATGCGATATATTGATCGCCGAAATTTCTACACCTTCTCATGGCGTTGGCTACGAGATTGGCTACGCTTTGAGTTTGGAGAAACCTGTGCTTTGCCTGCATCGAAAGGGCGTGGCCATCTCAAAGATGATCTCAGGCAATCGAGATCCCAACTTGCGTGTTGAAGCTTATAATGTGTGGGATGAGCTAGAGGGGATTTTGCGTTCTTTCACATCAAGTGAGTCATAGATTTTCCACTTGTTACCTAACTCAAATTCAGTAGATCACGATTATGTGTCATTTTATCCCCCTGGCGAAAACGTTGGACATCTTTGCCAACGGCTTCTATTTCTCCAGAAAACTCGCTCCCAATGATCGGCTTTCTGGGTTTTCTGATTCCAAACATCAAACGCAATGCGAAGGTGAAGAATTTCGAATCGGTGAGGTTGATGCGAATGCTGATTAAGCACTCATTGAGTTGATACTATCCCCAAAAAATCCAATTGATGGACTATGCAAACCAGATCGCCGTTTTCGATCTGGTTTTTTCTTTCTGCCACCCAATGAGTGAGTTCATCTTGATTAACCTGAGGATGTTTTTTCATTTCAGCATGGATTGTTCCGATAAGGTGATTTAGAAATCCTGCTTCCTCAAACGGATACCCTTCACTCCTTGAAAAAATCACCCAATCTGAACTCCCCGCAGACAGAATTTCTATATCGGCAGCTTTGAGGTGTGCAAAGAGATGACGCCCAGTTTGGCTGTCGCCGGATGGGATTCCGTTGGTCTGTCGTTCGTCCATGGTTTTGTTATAGAGTGCCAGGAGATGCTCTTCGAAGCGTGGATTGAATTGCGGCTCGAAGATTGTGTGCCCATCGTAGTTGATGGTGAAATACATGATACCCTCTGGGTTGAGTGCCGCTTTCATGGCCGGCATTGCCTTAGAGAGGTCGAACAGGTCCAACACTGCGTGACCGATCAACATGTCCCATTTAGAATCTCGATTTTGAATGAAATCGAATAGGTCAGCGCAAACGATCTCCAATCGAATTGTGGCTTTGCGCGTAGAGATAGAAAAAATATTATCGCCAATTTCTGCAATACGTATGCCGGTTTTTGACGCCCAATTGGCAAGCTGGATGGGTGCTGCAAGTGTGTTGGCCTGATTGATATCTAGAAGACAATACTCGCAATCGGGTAAAAGGTTATCATCCACCATGCGCATCAACATCGTGCCAATCCCTCCGCCGATTTCAAGTACGCCAAAATTGCGCCCTGAAGAACGTGTATTCAACACATTCTTCAGCGTATTCCAGACGCGTAAATTTAGTGCCCGATCATCGACTGGTTTTTTAGCACGTAAGTAGGCTTCGAAAAAATCACCACTCATTGGATCACTCAAATTTGTGCAGGAATTGGTGTGCCTGCTGCCCCATTCCCTCCCAGGTGGGGCCGTTTTGGTAAGTCTGCAGCGCGGCCAGACTCAGTTCGATCAATTTCTGTCGATCCATGGCCAGTTCACCGATGTGATCTGCCAGCGCTCGCTTATCTCCGGGCTGAATCAGAAATCCGTTCTCGCCGTGCTTGATTGTCTCTCCAGCCGCGCCGGCTGTTGTAGCGATGGCCGGTAAGCCAAAACCCATCCCTTCGAGATACACGATGCCGAAGCCCTCGTAGGTTGATGGCACCACAAGAATGTCTTGCCTTGAAAGCAGTTTGCTCAACTCATCGGATGACAGTGTATCGATAAACATAACCGACAGGTCGCCGACCATACGCTGAATTACCTGTGCATACGCAGGTTCAGCCGCTTGATTGCCTACAAAGGTTAGAAAGATCTTGCGGTTATCCAGGTGTGAACATGCGCGCATCAAGACATGGGGCTGTTTGCGATGGGTGATGCTTCCCAGGAAGATGATGTGAAGGGGTCTGTTTTGTTGGGCGCGCTGGCGGATTAGGCCTTCGTTAATCGGGCTGCTTATTCGATCACCGCCGGGATAGGCAATCACATGGGAGGGGAGTTTTGGCACAAAGGATTGCACTGACTTTTGGGTTGTCTGGCTGTTGAATATGAAGCCATCGATGGAATTCAAGTAGCGGTTTTCGACCAGCTTGTAAAACCAGATTATCCAGGCGGGATGAACTTCACTGCTCCTCAAGTGATGCACGATTGAAACGACAGGATATTTCACCCTCGGTTTGATGCGTTGGGTTAGCAGGAACAAACTTGGATGGCAAAGTTCGTCTTCAATAAGCAGATCCACCTCGAGGTTGATCAGTCGGGCCCTAAGCTCTCTGGAATAGTTGTCTGCTAGATGGCGCCAATAGTTCCGCAAAGGCAATGAAATTGTCTCAACCTGATCTCCCCTGGATTCTAAATAATCGACGAGAAATTGGTCATAGATGTTTCCCCCGGTGATGACATTCAGGCTGCCGTAGATCAGAAGACCAATCTTCAATTAGACATCCAATTGGAACGAGGCCCAGGCGATCTCATTCTCCCACAGCTGCACTTTGATGGCATTGAGCGTATTGGCCCTAATGCGCTGCGCCAATTCAGTGCACAGGATGCGGGAAAAGTGTTCGATGGAAGGGTTCAGCCCTTCGAAGGCAGGCAGATTGTTGAGCGTTTTGTCCCGATATTCGGTCACCAGTCCATCGATGTTTTCTTCGATATCGACGATATCAACCAGGTAACCGTGTTGGTCGAGCTTGTCCCCCTGAAGCTGAACTTCCAGGTAATAGTGATGGGAGTGCAGATGGTTTTCCGCTCCCCAATCTCCGCCGATCAAAAAGTGTTGGGCGACGAAGTCTCGCTTTACGGCAACTGTGTACATTTTTCCTCCTCAAAAGAGAAACCGAGTTTCTGAGTTAGCCATACGTTGGCGGGATGCTGGTGACTACGAACCAAACCAAATAAACAAAAACCCCTAGGGCAGTCGCGGCGATGTAAAGCCCATAAGCCCAGCGCATGAAAGGCTTGTAATTGTTGAAACTCAAGAATTTTGGCATCAATTTGTGCCCGCGCAGAACAACAAATAAGCCGAACATTGTTGCTGATAAGCCGGTGATAGCATGTAATGCCGTTACGATGTAGAAAATACCCTCGCGAGGTCCACCTTGGTCACGCACAATGAAATCTCGGAAGGGCAGCACCATCAACCACAATACCATGATCAGGTTGATCACGGCGCCAAGGGTCTGAGTCCATTTGTGTGCTTCGAAGTTTTCTTTGCGAGCCAGATAAAAACCAACACTGAAGAGAATGGCCGTTGTCAGCATGATCAACAGCGTGGCGTCGGCTGCAAAGTTGGCGCTGGTTCCTAAAAACCCGGGGGCATGTAAGATCTCATTCATCTTGTATCTCCTAACCAATAAAATAGGACTAACACGCTCTAATTATATCATCCTGAATATTCAAAAATTACCTGGATGGCGTTTTCTGGCTGCTGGTCGAGAACGTCATAGGCATTGGTCGCATGCTCCATGGGGAAGCGGTGGGTGATGAATTGAGATGGTTGAACTTGAATTAGTTTCTCCCAGACAAGATCGAAGCGGCGCTGCTTATCCCAGCGGCTTCGAAATTCTGCCGCCATAGTACTGACCTGGCTGCTAAGCAGTTTGATGCGGTTGCGGTGGAATTCTCGCCCCAGATTGATTTCCGATTTCTTTTCCCCATACCACGAACCGATAACGATACGACTCTCGAAGCCGGCCAGTTGAATGGCCTGATTGAGCGCATTGGGTGAACCGCTCAACTCGAAGATCAAATCACCGCCTTGGGCCCATCGATTCCGGAGAGCGGTCAACCCAGAAGGTTGGATTGATTGGTCGGCTCCGGCAGCCATCGAAGCCAGGCGGCGATTGTCGAAATTGTCTATGGAAACCAGTTCCTTGAGCGGAAACTGGCTTAAGATAGCGGTGGTCAACAACCCCACAATGCCCTGACCGAAGAGGGCCACTCGTTCCCCAATCAGCGGTTTGCCGTCCATGACCAAGTTGATGGCTGTCTCCAAATTGGGCACAAAGAGGGCTTCCTCTGTGGCAATGCCCTCCGGCACCATGTGGAGATTCTGGGGCCGGCCGATAAAGTGACTCTCGTGAGGGTTGAAGGCGAAAACCCTTTTCCCCAGCCATTGATGTTCTACCCCAGGGCCCAATTCTGCCACTTCGCCGACCATGGAATACCCATACTTGAATGGGTAGTTGAATTCGCCATCAAGGGCTTCGATGGTAGCGTCTGCGGCTGTGCCCTTGGGTGCTTGATCGCCATAGATTAACAATTCTGTGCCGGAGCTGATCGCAGACGCAATGCTGCGGACCAAGACTTCCCCAGCATCGAGGGCAGGAATTTTTTCCTCGCGGATGCTAACCTCTTTGGGGCCTTCAAAGTAAAGGGATTTTCTAATCATTTTTAGTAACTCATGTTACGCACACGTAGCGAGGTTTCCCGGGAAATAGGGGGTCGGTGGCGAAGCACCCACCCCCTTTTTCCATGGAGATTCTCTTTAGCTTGAGTAACATCAAATAGTAAATCAAAGTAGATGTGTGTCAATATTGGAATGACTGGTAGCCGAGATTTCCAAATCTCGCAAAAACGTTTTATGCACTTGTTCATCACTGTTCATGCAATCACTGGCTGTGATACCGCCCCCAGACCCAGATATCTTCACCGACTTTATCGACATTTATATGAGAGAGTCTGAGAATAAATGAATCCTCATTGGGTTGAGAAAATAACTGATCAACAGCTTTAAAGCCACCTACGAAGATCGGCGCGAGTGTCAGAATGACCACATCCACAAGTCCCGATTGCAGGAAGCTGGTGATCACGGATGCGCCTCCTTCGACCATCAGCCACTTGATGCCTTGATTTTTTAAAGTCTGGAGAATTTGGGGTAACGGCAGCGCTTGACCTGGCAGAGTTTCGATAGGGAATATCCTGTAACCACGCTGATGCAAAACTGTGTCAGCGAATTCAATCGCATTTTTACGAGAAAAAACCCAGGGGCTCTTTTCGTTATTTAATAATTTGGCATTTGAGGGAAGTCGCAAATTTGAATCAAGAATAATTGGCTGGGGGTTTTGGCCTTCCACCAGCCGGACGGTCAACCTGGGGTTATCTGCTAATACGGTGCCAATACCGACCATGATGCCATCATGCCAGGCGCGCAGTTGATGTGTAACCTTCATAGATTCCGGGCCGCTGATTGCAAAAGGCTTACCTCTTTGAAGGGCGATACTGCCATCCAGGCTTTGCGCGTAAGCCAAAGTCACCAGGGGGCGCTCTAGGTCACCTCGCTCTATCTCAACTTGGTGGATGAAATCTTCAACAGCCTGCATTTGGATGTGTTGAATTGTCGTCGACTTCTTTGGGAATATTGAGCAAATGGTCCATGCGGTCGACTTTGGTGCGCAGGTAATTGAGGTTCTCCAAATTGACAGTTGGTTCGATGCCAACTCGCTGTGTGACCACAACCCCATGCTTGGTGAGATCATCAATTTTGGCAGGGTTGTTGGTCAGCAACTGGATCGAGCGTACCCCTAAGTCTTCGAGGATGGCCGCCGCAATGGAGTAGTCACGCAGGTCAGCTTGATGGCCCAAGGCTAGATTTGCCTCAACCGTGTCGAGCCCCTGATCTTGCAGGTTATAGGCGCGCAATTTTTCCAGTAAGCCGATTCCGCGCCCTTCTTGCCGCAGGTAGATCAATGCGCCGCGTCCCTGGTTGGCGATCTGACACAGCGCATAATCTAGCTGTTCGCCACAATCGCAACGATTGGAACCCAATACATCGCCCGTGAAGCACTCGGAATGCACACGGACAAGCAGGTTTTCCTGATCCCGGATTTCTCCAAAAATGAAAGCCAGGTGCTCCTTCTCATCGAGGTTGTTTCGAAATAGGCAGAGTTGAAATTCTCCCCAACCAGTAGGGATGCGAGCACTGACAGCTTGTACCACGGTAGCATCTTGCACACTCATCTTATTGCACCTCTGTGGAAATTATAACTGATCCGAGTCGCATTCTAATTAAGAATGCTGCCAGGAGGGCCATCGCATGTTCATCACTTGCGTTGCCCGTCAGGCGATGAATCGCCCGACTACAAAACTGTGCCGGATGAATCCGGCTAAAAACCCGATTTATCGGGTGCCGTTTCGAAGCCCGGAAACTTCATTTCCGGGCAGATTCCGCATACAATTTACTAGTTCTGGCTACATGCAATTGCCCTATCCCCCTTAGAATCTGCGCGTTAGGATACCACCCCACAATAATCCAACCAGCCCAAAAACGATATCCCGTATTCGGATGATCAGCCCAATGCTAGCCCCGATTTCAGCGCCCATTCCCAAAGCGCCGGCGGCCAATACCTGGCTGATTTCCAAAGAACCGAGTCCGCCAGGAAGCGGAGTAAGAAACGCTAAGCGAGCGGCAGTGACAAAAACCAAGGCATCCCCTGGATTTAGTGCCGCGCCAAGGTATCTAAGCGCCAACCAATATTCGAATACCAGGGCAACCCATACGATGCCTGAGATGAGCATCAGGCTGACCATTCCGATTGTTTTGGATAAAAGAAATTTGCTGATTTGTGTTTCGGATTCTCTGATGGTTTGATTAAATCCTTCCAGTTTTGGGTGTTCTGAAAACAGAGCTATGAGCGCCATACTTATTTGGCTGATGGGTTGTTTGCCGAAATACAGTAGAAGCAAATAACCCCAAGGAAGGACAGCCAAAGTGGATATGATCAAAAACAAGGGTATGTTCTGGCCCACGCTCAGGTAACCTCCAGTGGAGATGAAGACGAGGCCAATTACCAAAAAAGTAAAGTTAGCCATCAGCTCGAAGAGTTTGTCGAGGCTGAGGGATGCCACTGCATCTGAGGTGGGAATCTGGTGGTTGTTATGCAAATAATAGACCTGCAGTGGTTCGCCCCCGAATTGCGGACCGGGAGTGAAGTAGCTGACCCCGAAGGCAGCCAGGCGATAGCGCACTATGACCAGATAAGGCAATCGGTAACCCTGGAGCCTCAGCAACAACCACCAGCGCAGACCAAAGAGAATTATGATTCCGATGTTGACAAAGATCAATGCAGCAATTTGAAAGATGCTCAAATTGCCCAGGACTGCGATGATGTCGGCAAATGGAGTGATTGCAAAAACATAAATCACCAACGCGATAGCGATCAACCACGCCAGGGGTTTCCAGAATTCTTTTAACCAGCTCATGAAGTTTTCTTCTGACCAGCTCGATTGGTGATCAGCCACTCTTCGGGATTCCACAGGGCGAATTTCCCGTTACCCACAAACAAAAGGTAGATCAGTATGAAAACCAGTAACACATATTCGAAGCTAAATGCTGCCCACTGCAGTTGGATCCCCGTGCTGATCAGAGCAAGGATGGCAGTGGTCCTGCCCAAAATGCCCAAGGCAAAAACAATCATAAAGAGGATGGACAGCAAAAAGAAAATCGGTCGCCCATCTTCGGGGATGGAATTCCCATTGGGCGGGAGGATCAATACCAACCTGCGCGCCTGGTTCCCATAAAGAAACACGGTCACGCCCCGAAGGATCAACGGGGCCCATGTGAGCAGCCATATCTTGATTGGCGCCATATTCCAATCTGCCCAAAAGCCTACTCTTTCCAGCTGGCCTGTAACTTGCAGATAGTCGATCACAAACATGCCAAGGAAGGGGATCAGAAAGAGAGTGGCTGCAAAAGTTGTGCCTGGCGGACCGACCACAGGGAAAAGCATCACAGTGATGAAGCCCATTTGCAAACCTGCGAATAAGCGGCGCGTATTGTTGGGCTTGAGTGCATACTCTGGTCGGCCGGCGCGTTTGTGGAAATATAGGCCTGCGAGAAACAGATATCGGGCAAAGCCAAAGGGCAGATACCACCAGGGCACGCTGCCAAATTGGAAGGCCAGTAAAGTGACAACCAGAACGCCCAAGGCATCAAGGTTCATATCTAGCGTTTCGCCTAGGCGTGTGACGGTGTTACTCAGGCGCGCCAGATAGCCGTCTAGAAAATCGGTGATGTCTGAGACGATATAAAGAATAGCAGGAATCCAGGCCCAACAACCTGGAAGGCGTTCGAGCAGCAGAAAACCACTTAGCATTGCGATGAGGGTACCTCGGGTGAGTGTCAATGCATTTCCGGGACCAAAGCTGGGGAGTAAGATGGTCTCACGCTGACGGTAGTTTTGGGGCAGGAAACGCCACAGGTTAATGAGTTGGATCAGCATCACAGCGGACGCTTGTAGCGCCCATCGCAGTGCATAAGCCGGATATTGGATTTTGGCAATCAACAAATAGAAAAAAGTGACGACCAGCAAACTAGTAAGCGCGTAAAATGCCCAGCGAATTCGAAGAGATTTTAGATTGCGAGTGTTCTGTATTCGATATTCCATAACATAGAGCAGGAGAATGTCTTATAATTGCCTATTGTAGCATTCCAATGAATTTCACGTGCATCAAAGTAGAACATTGGAGTTGTGATTTTCGTGGTGTTCATTATTCAGAAGGCACAAACTTTTCAATTGTCATTCCGAGCGGAGCGAGGAATCCCAGGCAACCTGCTTTGCTTGATAATTGCTTGGTTTCAGGGATTCTTTAATCCGCTTACTCTGCACGCCTTCGGCGACGCTGCGTTCAGAATGACACTTATTCCATTGGATTTTGTAAAAACACCATCATTTAGACCACTCCCGTAGAACATTGAATCACACCATGGAACCAATTATCTTAGATCAGATTCCTTTTGAACCAAATTTCGAAGAAGCTGCCAAGATTGTCAACCTTCGACCCGAATCTAGCAGCGCCGAAGATTTAAAGGCCTTGTTAGATGCAGCCCGTCCAGTTGCAAAGCCCAAGGCAATGTTCAAGGTTGTCCAAGTGGAACCGAGGGGCGAAAATCAGGTGGTATGTGAAGAATCTATTTTTAACAGCCGCATTCTACATGTCAACTTGAGCAGTGTACACCGAGCATTCCCTTTCGTGGTGACGTGTGGAAGAGAGATGTATGATTGGAAAATATCGCAGGACGACACGTTGACCCAATACTACGCTGAAATGGTCAACGCTGTGGCACTATATTCTGCCATTGAATTTTTCATCAATCACTTGGAGATAACATACCGTTTGGGGAATACCAGCTCAATGAATCCTGGCTCTTTAGATAATTGGCCAATTCAAGAACAGATTCCGTTGTTCAAGCTGTTGGGTGATCCTGAGAAATCTATTGGCGTACAGCTAATGGATAGTATGCTAATGATCCCTAATCAATCTGTATCGGGAATCCGTTTTGAGAATGAGAAGAACTATACCAATTGTGAGTTGTGTCCAATGGATGGTTGCCCAAGCCGGAAGGCTCCATATGATGAAAACTTGTTTACAGATAATTATGCTTGACCTGTGATTTGAGAAATTCAGCAGATCACAGTTTCGCATTATGGATGTCATTGCGAATAGAGCATGACTGTTGATTAGGCCGTGTTGACATTTGGGGATTTCTGTCTAGAAAAAGCTGTATTCGAATGGCGCTCGTTACTCAATCAGCGAACACCAAAAAAACTTGCACATAGAAGGAGATAATTAACGTGAACAATTTATTGAAGCGCCTGTTATGGCTGGCATGGGCATTTTCGCTCGCGGCATGTACAGTGCCCGGAACAAATTCACTTGAGGAATCAAATACCTCTACAAGCGCTGAAGTCGCAGATGCGGTCACGTCAACATCACTGCCTGCATCGACCGAAGCGCCTCTACCCACCAATACAGAACTGCCGCCCCCAACTGAAACCCCCATTCAGCCCTTGGCTTGGCCGGAAGATGTGGGCTGGTCGCACTTTGGGCTGCTGGTGGGTGGATCAGACTCAGTCGAATTGGATGGCGGTTGGGTCAGACCGCATCCGGGACCATTCATTTGGGGTGAGGTTGAGAGGAAGCCAGGTGAATATAACTGGCGGCGTACAGACCATGCCGTTTCACAGGCGCAGAGCCAGCGCATGGCCGTGCTGGTTACGATATGGCCCTTTGCTGAATGGGATCAAGAATCCTGTCATGCCGATAGGCCGCGTGCCGAAGGTTCTTTCCCTGAGTTTGGGGATTTGCTGTATTTGCCCTGCGATATGGAGGCATATCTGGCCTGGCTGTCAGCAGTGGTCGAGCGCTATGATGGTGATGGAATCGACGATATGCCAAAGTTGGCCTACCCTCTGCGTCATTGGGAGATCCTCAACGAGCCGGCCATGCAAAGCCCAGAATTAACTTTTTTCCAAGAAGGCCCAGTTGAATACCTGGAGCTTTTGCAGCGTTCCTACACAGCAGTTAAGCATGCCGATCCCCACGCCGTTGTGCTGCCCGGCGGTCAGGCGGGGATGCAGCTCGATTTCAAAGGGTTTTGGGCCGATGTTCTTCCTGGGGCGAAGGGCAATTTTGATCTTGGCAACATTCACTCCATCTCCAGCGCTGATGATTTCTTTGCTGCCGAATACCGCGCCTGGTTAAACGAGTTAGGGTTTGGAGAAATGGACTATTGGATCACGGAGGCGTTGGTTGGACGCATGGGCCCCTTCAAAGAGCCACCTATGAACGATGATGAATTAGCCCAACTAACCTTTACCGGCTACGCGACAGCTTTTGGGCATGGTGCGCAAGTGATTTTCAATGTCGGTGGACATGACCCCTCAGGCGGACCTGGGAAAGCTTCGGGAAACACTTTTCTGTTGATGGCTCAGCATCTGGGCGATTTTGTGGCAGCCACTTTGCTGTCCCAAAACGCCGTGCTCTTCGAGATGCCCGATGGGCGCCAGATTTACGCTTTGTGGGATGGAGCCAGTTTACCTTCAGATATCAGCGGACCTGTTGAAGTGGTAACATATGCAGGCGAGAATTCCCAGGTTGATACAGGGGAGGTAAATTCATTTTTGCCAGTGCTGGTAATTACTCACCCTTAACACTTGAATTTTAAACTATTTCCAAACCTATTTCTGAATGTCAAACGTTTTCGATACCCAGCCGGTACAATCACCTGTGATTGCGCTGCACCCCCTGACTTTGATCACATGGCTGCCATTCTTTAGATTATTCCATTTAGCTTGATCTATGAGTGCACAACTTGCATCCCCTGAAAAAGCACAATATCGGACTATGTAATCTGTAGTGGTGTGGCCCATACCTGTAATGATGAAATCCACCCGATCAATATTATTGCCGTTGATGCGCGTTGTTCCCACCCAGGCTTCAGCTTCAAAATCTGTCTGACCTCGATCGGTAATCACCTGGCCAGCTGATGGGTGAACAATCACGATGTTAATGACCTCGCTTTCTGTTGGCGTTGGCTGTGGAGTAAAGGTTTCTGTCGGGATTGGTGTATCAGACGGCGTAGACGTATTCGAAGGAAGGGGCGTCGATGAAGGCGTCGACGATGCTGTGTGGGTGAGGGTTGGCGGGGGAGGCGCGATCGTATTCGTCGGTTGTGCTGTTTGAGTAGGCAGGCGTGCGTTTGTAATGGTGGGTCGGGGAGGATTTGTAGGGATTGTGGTATTTGCTTTGGTTGGCGTTCGGGTAGGGAGAGGTGTTGCAGAGGGGATTAGTGTCCATGTAGGACGTTTAGTGGTTGTACCCATGGGCAGGGGCGTAAATGTAAGTGTAGGTGTATGAGAGATTTCTAAAGTTACCGAAGGTACAGGGGTGTCCAACTGATTCAATGCTTCTCTCACTCGTTCGGATATATCTGCCCCTTTGGGTGACTCATCTCGGAATACATCCGCGACGATATCAAGAGAAATATTTGCAGCATAGTCCCGCGGATCGGTGCTGTAATCTGCGCGCTGATTGGATTGGATGGAAATTGGTATCGGTTTATTTACTTGGTTTTTGGCAAAACCCTGAATAAAAATACTCACACACAAGCAACTTGTCCCCAGGGAGATCAGGATTAGAAAGATCAAACTCTGAAAGTGGCTGCGCTTTATCTTATTCATCCGCATCCATGATAAATGGCCCACGAATAATTTGACGCGCATCGGCTTTTACGCCCGGCCTCAAGATGCGAAATATCTCTATTGGATCAGGTTTGCCTATTATGGAATGAAATCCTTGTGAGATCAACTGAAACTCTTCGCGAATTTCACCAAGAGCATCATACGTATCCTGGCTAATTATGGCACTGGTAACCCCTAGAATTTTCGTCAAGCTTTCGATTCTTTGGGTCACATTAACTGTATCCCCTATGATTGCGTAATGCAGCCTATCCATTGACCCCATACCGCCAGCTGCGACCTTGCCCGTATTGATGCCAATGCCAGTGATCAGAGGTGGTTCACTATTTTTCTTTCGACGATCATTCATGGCCGCGATCGCATCAAGCATATCTAAGGCTGCGACACACGCCTGATATGCGCTTTTTTGGGGTGATAAGTTGACGGGTAGCACACCAAAAACAGCCTTCAAGGAGTCGCCCGCAAATTCGTGGATGAACCCATTGTAGCTGTTGACGATCGGGGCAAGTTCACCATAGTAGCTGTCGAGCCAACTCAAAACTGTAGTCGGATCCGCCAAGTCTGAAATCTTAGTAAAATCTCGGATATCCGTGATGATAATCGTGGCGATAGTATCCTGCCCGCCCAGCTTCAAATTGCCCGTTGAGATTCCTCTGCGGAGCTGATCCCGTACTTGGGGGGTTATAGTTCTCCCCAAGAGGTCACGATAAATTTCTCCCTCACGCAAATGGGATGTCATCGAGTTAAATGCATGTGCCAAATACCCAAGCTCATCGCTGCTCTTCGGTTCTATGCGCACATCCCACTTTCCCTGGCTGACATCGGCCGCAGCAGATACCACGTTGGCAAGAGGGTTGGTGATTAACCTGGCAACGTAGATGCCTATGACAATGATCATCAACACGGCCAGGCTGGCAAAAATCATGATCTGGATTTGTGTTGTTAGGCTGGGTTGAACGAGAAAAGATTCCGCAATAGATACTCCCAGGAAGCCTAAATCAACGCCATGACGCACTTCCCAAATCCCCAAAATTTCACGATAGCTAATTTCGGCCGCCGATATGATGCGCATATGGCTTTCCGTAAGCTGATTAGCCGAAATCGTGGCGACCATTTCGGAGGGCAGTGAGATGTTATTTTGGCCTATCAAGGTTGAAGCTTGTGGCTCTCCGGTTGGATCATAAATCGTGATATGTGCAAAGGTAGTATTCTCCCCAAGTAGAGATTCGCGCATATCATAAACAAGTGACCTCAGTCTCTGCCCGACAAGAGCTGCTCCAATGAGTTGAGTGCCGTCTGCATAAATCGGGCCCGAATAATAAAGATATTCTCCTTGAGGTATTTCCATCTGACCAGCGTATTTATCGCCCAGGGAATCTAATTTACTCGTAAGTACAGATTGAACAAATTCTTGATCTGCAAAAATAGTATCTTGGCTTGAATATTCGTAATCCTCTCGTTGGCCACCCTCAATGCGGCGCATGGAGAAGATGGCAATGCCCTTAGTATCAAGTATTTCAATCGCCTCGGCACCATTATTCAATGCTACACCATAGATCAGTTCACGAATAGTTTCTGATTCTTCATTCTGGATTGCGTTATCCAAACTATCAATATGGCTGACAAGGCGCAGAAACTCCAGGTTGCGATTTTCCTCATCGACTGTCCAGGCAGTGGCAAGCCGACCTGCCTCGATTAGGTTGTTGGTGAAGCGGTCTTCGATTGCATCTAAGGCAACTTGAGTTATTAAATATCCTGCACCAATAGCCAGTATTAATGACAATATCAAATAGGGGAGAATGATCTTAAACTGTACTGGAATTCCAATTTTTGGGAGTGTGGCTTGTAATCGCTTGCTAGCAACTTGCGTCTGGGAAGAGATATTAGTTAGTTGTTTTATCGCTCGTTCAAAACGGACTTCAGTAAATGGCGCCCGCAGAAAGACTCTTGCGCCAGATTTCTTGGCCGCCAGTTCCCGATCGACATCAAAGTGTTGCGCCGTGATCAGCACTTGCGTTCGGGGGTGTTTCTGTGTAATTACTTCTATGGATCTGTTGACAAATGCATCTGGGCAGTGTAAATCCAAGACCACGATATCGGGATTGGTCTTATTTAGGAGTTGAAAGAAGGCTGATGAATTGCTGACAATAAATGCACGATCGCCTCTATCGGTGAACTGGCGAGCTAACTCTTTCGCTCTATCGGCATCCGTTTGTATGATCAGTGTCAGCATTATAGAATTTTGTCTTCTGATTTCATTGCCAAGGGGTTTGTTTTCAAGCGGCATGAATGGTGACCCCAATTGGCGCTATCAATAAAATTGTAGCAAAAATGGCGGTCGGGTCAATGACGCTATAGGGTGAATGACAGAAAAACGCCCCAACATTGGGGCGTCTGTTTCAACTTCGAGGAGGGTGTTAATTATGGCCGTTCAACCCGAGGCACAAACCAGAAACCATGCGCCTCATCTGTGTTATTGGACATTGCTTTGGTGACTAAGACAAACTGAATTTTCTGTCCGGCGTAAGGTGAAAGATCAATGCTTATGAACGTTGCACTCTCGTTATAATCTTCAAACCAGGTTCCAAGCCCATGGAGATTTCCAGCGGCATCAATATAGTACAGCTCAAAGTTTAAACTGCAGTTTTCCATGTCTTTCATGCATCCAACGGCAGCTTTAAAGGTGTCGCCAGCCTTCACCTCAAATTGGGGGTAGGTTCCCTGGATTGTGGCGTGGCGTTGCTCATAGGGATGCACCCAGAGCGAAAACTCATCGTCTTGCATATGTTCCATGTTGGGGTCAGCAATCAGGGTAACTGACCCAAAGGAAGAGGATGAGGAGCCGGGACATGATACTGGCCAATCTTTGATATCATTGTCCTCTACATAGATTGCCTCCCACGTAGCTTCGCAATAGTCAAGCGCTAAATCGAAAGCATAGGTTTGTGAAGGCTTGACTACCTCAATAATGATAGGTATCGTGCCTCGTTTGATTTCACCGAGGCCGAACCAAAAGCCTTCCGAATCGTACAAGACCCAATAGCCAGTGTAGGTGCCTTCCTCGTCAGGTGATGTAAATACAATCGAAATGTCCGCAGTTGCGCCAGGAGGTACCTCCTCATCATCGAACGGTGTAAATTCTTCAGCACCCATCATATCCCCATCGGAATATCCAATACTGTAAGATGAGTTCCACGTGCATGTACCAACATTTTGTATTCGCCAAGTTTTGGTAAATTTTGCCCCTGGTGGCAAGGCCGCCCCTTCGCTGACGGTGACATGAGAAACGAACTCAGCTTTGTTGCAGTCTTCAGATACAGTCGAGTCACTGCCTACGCCAGATTTCGAGGAATCGAATGCTGACGTAGGTGTGGGAATAAGGGTTGGGGTTGGAGATGGAAAGATATCGCCTGTCCGCACAATTGAGGCGATGATGTGTTCTACTTCTTCGATGACATCTACGGGGATCGAGAAATTCTCAAAGTCGCTGGTGTCGTATAAATTATTTTCAAGGCGAATGTGGTAGGTAGTATCATCGATACTGTCCCCCGTAAAAAACAATTTTGTATTTTCATTATCTATGACAACATGATTGGGAATTTCAACACCTAAGAGGGTTGATGCGCCACGCACTTCAAGTGTGCCAGGTGGAATGCTCTGGCCGATTTCGGTTGTTTCCCAAAGCAATTTATATTGAATTAGTAGTCTGTATTTATCATAAATCAACTGCAATGATTTGGCTGCAAAACTGCCACTCTCAGTAACGCGACCTGCTGGGACAACGGTTAACGCCCAATTGCTAGGATATTGCAATGCCAGACGATAGGTGTCGTCTGTAAAGGCCAGCATCGAAATCCCTGTGGTGGGTGTGGGAGTTTTTGATGGTCTTGGTGTTTCAGAAGGTTCTACACTTTGGGGTTTTCCCGCCTGTGCTGCTGTGCTGGAATTTTCTGTGATTTGTCCAAATGCATCAATAGTTCCTTCCCATGCGAAACCAATTTCTGGGTTTGACACCAACAGTGTATAAATTATTTCCGCTAGTGGCACGCTGGGATAGATTACTGTAGCTGTCCAATTTCCAGTAATGTATTGGTAAGCTGATGATCCGGTAGTGTCTTCAGGCGTGATGTTTTTTTCTTCCCATGACTCTTCATTGGTTGAGACAAATAATCCATGCTTATCACGGATATACAGCATGACTTTTGCTCTGGCTGCCCTTGCACTGTTAACAATAATATCCGGCATCGAATCTTGACTCAAAGCATTTGTCTCTGAATCCGAATATGGATCTCCAATGATGGGTAGTGTGCAACCCCACAGCGGAAGCAAAGCCAAAAATAGGAGCACAATAAAAAGGAATTTATTTTTCTGGAATGCCATCACAACCTCTGAGTTATGAAATTTTGAGATAAAACAACTCTGCAACCGGGCATTATTTGCTTAAGCATATCACAATCAAGAAGGAATCAAGACGCCACCCAAAAACTGGATGGCGAAGGTTGAAGAATCTGATTTCGGCTATTGCGGCTTGAGCCGTGCAGCAAGGTCTTTTAATTGCTTGAAGCCAACGGGCTTGAGCATTACCAGGTCCGCGATGAGGTTTAGCTCTCTTGCTAGAGAGCTATCAGCAGTAGCCACGATCACCCGAATGTCTTGGAGTCGCTCATTGCTGCGAATATATTCTAAGATCTCAGTTCCCTTAATGTTGGGTATGTGTAGATCCAAGATAACGATCGCTGGAATTACTAGGTCTAAGCGATCTTTTGCAGATTGTCCTTCATGAAATACTTCAACTTGATAATCTGCTTCTTCTAATGCCTCAGCAAAGGCCAAGGCTAAGTTCTGGTCATCTTCTATTACGAAGGCTGTTAGTTTGTCCATTGCGAATGCAATCCCTTGTTTTTTTTTGAGCTTTACCGCTATTCTATGATAATGGAATATGTAATAAATTTCACCTTACATTTTTGTTATTATTAGCGAATTTTTACCTGAGAGTATGCTAAAATCTGCAGGCCATTAGTACCTTAACAGTAAAAAGTTTGCACAAAAAACAAGAAGATCAGGTCTG
>CAYQQX010000052.1:0-25864 GCA_964419495.1 uncultured Anaerolineales bacterium | reverse complement strand
ACTTTCTCTCTTTCCTTTTGTCCTTTTTGGTTCCGGCTCGTCCGGGTTAGGTTATTGGATCACACCTGAGGTAGGTTTTGCAATGCAGAGTGCTGAAACAGATTCCAAAAAACGTATTGCCCTCGTCGCTCACGATAATCAGAAAGATGATCTGCTAGAGTGGGCGCACTTCAACCGAACATCATTGTCCCGCCACCATCTTTTTGCTACCGGTACCACAGGGCAGGTCATCGAAGAAACGTTGGATTTGCCCATCAACAAAATGCTCAGTGGCCCCATTGGCGGCGATCAACAATTGGGGGCAAAAATCGCCGAGAGTCAGATTGATATCCTGATCTTTTTCTGGGACCCATTGGAAGCGCAGCCGCATGACCCTGATGTCAAAGCCCTGTTACGCATGGCGCAGGTGTGGAATATCCCCGTTGCGACCAATCGCGCCTCGGCTGATTTTATGATTTCTTCTCCCTTGATGAAGGAATCGTACGATAGACGGATTCCAGAATTCAAGCGTTAGTTCTTGTTTAAAAAGTGGGTTGCGATGCACTGTTGGTGATCTGATTGCCAGCAGTGTTTTATTTAAAGAGGGTTATTTTTCTGGTATTTTGCGTGGTGCACTTTCTCATAGAATTTTTATATCTCGATGAACCCAAAACTAAAAAAACAGGTTAATATATTACAAAAGCAGTCCAATTTTTTGCAGTTTGAACAAAATCTGATAACGATTAAAGATGAACAAACAAGTGCGTAAACTTTTGATTATATTAATTTCAATTTTGGTCCTCTCCCTTTCGGCTTGTTCTGGGCCTAGCGCTGAACCCACCGCGACGCCGACTCCCGAACCGGTTCTGGAGCCAACTGAAAATCCACATCTCGAAACCTTCGATGCTCTTTGGCAGACGATCGAAGCGCATTATATTTATGGCGAAGTTTTGGGAGGGGAATTACAGGCTCTCAAAGATCAATACAAAATTCAGCTGCTCTCGATGATATCTGGTGAAGATTTTTCTTCCCTGATTCATGAGATGTTGACCGAGCTTCCCGAAAATACGGCCAGTTGGCAATCCCGTGAAGAACGTCTGGCACTAGAGCTTTCTAGCGAGGAGGTTACCTATCAAGGGATTGGTGCCTTTGTCAGTTATCGCGATCAGCCCGAGCCGCACATCGTTTTGGTTGAAGTTATGCCTGGCTCTCCTGCAGAGGCTGCCGGATTGCGCGACAGAGACAGCATTTACGTTGTGGATGGAATGCCGGTAACAGCCGAGGAAGGTTTCGATGTAGTACAGCGTGTGCGCGGTCCCGCCGGTACTGATGTGGCTCTCACAGTCCAATCTCCGGGCGAAGATCAGCGCATCGTTGTGGTGACGCGCGGTAGTGTGGTGCCCCAATCTGAAAGAATCGCTATAGATTTTATCGATGGCACCAGCATCGTATACGCGGAATTCCCCCGCATCACTTATGGGGATATGGGCATTGATTTCTTTGCCACCTTTCAGGCGCTAAGTGAAGCGCAAACTATCGATGGATTAATCATGGATCTGCGCACTTCGTCGGGCAGCAGTTGGCCCCTGGTCCCCTTGTTGACCATGTTCACTGATGGGCAAGTTGGCACGACCTTGTCACGTACCGGCGGCTTACCCGCAAACATCGTTGCCGAGGAATATTTCAACTCTCAGGAAGTCCCCGTCGTGATATTGATCGGCCCCGACACCTGGGGCCAGTCAGAGATTTTTGCTGCCGCGATGCAAATTAACACTCGGGCAACGGTGATGGGATTGCCCACCCTAGGGCTGATCGAAGGTTCGGAGAGTTTCCCATTGCCCGATGGCTCGGTGCTGTCAATTGCGACGACGACCTTTATCCCCTCCGATCAGCGCCAGATCGGAATATTAGGCGTTCAACCGGATATTGAGATCGATGCTCTTTGGGAGACGCTTGATCCGCAGAACGATCTGGTGGTAGAAGCCGCGCTTGAGTATTTGTTGGATCAATGAATGTTTAACACGGATGAAAAAGAATTGGACGAATGACACGAATGACTCTACTGCAAAAAGCCACCAAGTGAGTTTCCCTCCGGAATATATGGGGGTGGTTGCGGAGGCAACCACCCCCATATATTCCGTTTGTGTCATTGCGAACCCCGAAGGGGTGACACTTGCACCTGCGGTGCCAAGTGCAGGTGAGCAATCTCTCTCTTAGGTTTGGTGACTGCCACAATTCGCTCGCAGTGACATCAAGTTAAAATACAGATGAGACGCTGCATTTATGTAGTAAGTAAAAAGGTAATTGATTATGTTGCTTAGAATCAATCTTAAAAAGTTGGGAATAATTATTTTTATACTTTTGCTTTCAGTGGTGATTGCCTCATGCAGTTCGCTGGCAAACCGGCGTATGGAGCAGAACCCCATGATGGCCAACCTGGAAAGAAAATCTGGCCTGATTGCCTACGTCGGCGCGGATGGCAATATTTACACCATGGATCAGGCCGGTGGCAAACAAGAGCAAATTACCAGTGATGCTCGTTTTGGTTCGGCAGATGATGACTCGGTTGTTATATACCAGACACCAGCCTGGTCGTTTGATGGCAGTCATCTAGCTTTCGTCGGCGTGATCGGCTCCATGGGGAGCCAAGAGGTTGATGAAGCCAGTGTCTTTACGGTTTCATTAGATAATCTGGAACTGGTTGAAACTTTCACCAGTGATCATTTCTTTCCCTTTTACATCTCCTGGTCTCCGACCAATGAACAGATTGGCTTTCTGGCTGATTCTAACTTTAGCCGCGGCATGGCGCTGTATTCCGTGCCCAGTCAAGGCGGTGAAGCAAGGTTGCTGGATGCGGGAAGACCCTATTTTTGGAGTTGGTCCCCAGATGGCAGGCGCATTCTAACGCACGCTGGTGGACTCAATGCCGCCTCAGTTGAGCGCATGTCTTTCTTGAATGTCGCCGATGGAGCCATTGAAGAGAGAGTGCTCAGTCTTGAGCCCTCCAATTTCCAAACCCCAGCCTGGACTTCAGATGGCGAGCATGTCATCGTGGCCGTAGAGGTTCAAGGTCAAAAATCGCTGGTAATGCTGGATAAAAATGGACATCTCGAAGAAACTCTGGCGACCTTTGAGGGAGATATTGCCTTTACTCTCGCGCCTGATGGCAGCAAATTAGCCTGGATCTCTGGTGATAATGTCAGTCCGGGATTCTTGATTGGTCAACTGACCATCCTTGATTTCGAGAACAACAATCAGATCATTGTCACTGGGGAAAAGAACGTCATGGCCTTTTTCTGGTCTCCGGATAGTGAGCAGATTGCCTATTTCCCCTTCCAGGTAATCGACGTCCCCATGCAGAGTCAATCAGGCGAATCAAACTCGATGCCCGTGGGAACAGTCAAAGCGCGCGTGATGGATTTTGGCAAGAAGAAAATCGAATCGCACGAAGTTACCTATCCATTCACTCCCACACGGGAATTCATGAATATGCTGCAGCTTTTCACCCAATTCCAAAAATCGGCAACGATCTGGTCGCCGGATAGTCAAAACCTGGTGCTTTCAGCGCTCTTACCGGAGGGAGCACCGGTGATCTGGGTGGTGCGCTCCAGCGGACGGTTGGAGCCGCGTTACTTGGTTAATGGTGTGCTGGCTTTTTGGTCTTGGGAATAGGATGATGCAAAAAAAATTCTAGAGAAGTTCGAAACTTAAATTTCAACAATAAAAGGGGGCGTCCGCCGGACGCCCCCTTTTATATATCGAAAACCAATATTGATGGTGTTATTCCTGCCAAAGGCCAAAGGCTTCGCTGACCGGTACGACGAACATAAAGCCCGTTCCTTCTGCTTCCAGTGACCCTAGCTTTGCTTCTGTCGCTTTCCGTACCCGTTCCACAGTTTCCTGATCTAGAACCACAGAGAACATTGTCCGGTTGCGGCTTTCTTCACCAACCTCAAAATCTTCCAGTGTTGGCAATAGGGGCAAATTATCGCGTACCACACCTTTTAGTGCGCGCTGCAAACCCAGGCTTTCTATGATCGTTGCTCCCGGCACCCCTGCCTCTTTCCAGGCACTTAACAACCCCTTGCAATGATAAGGATCATTCACAACTAATACAATTAAAAACATCATAAACCTCCTTACGCGGCCGAATCCGGCAGCGTTGTCGTCTGCTTGGTAGATTGAGCGCCCCTGCGGAACATTACCCTCAAGACTGGGGGCGTCAATAAAGTCGTCAATACGACCATCGCCACTGCCATTGAAAGCTCAGTCTGGGAAATAAAACCTTCTGTGATCCCCACTGTTGCCACAATCAAGACTACCTCACCGCGCGGCACCATGCTGACGCCCAGCTGCATCGATTCCTTGAAAGAAAGTTTGCCTAGCAAGCCTCCCACACCAGAACCAATGATCTTGGACAATATTGCCGCGGCTAGCAGCATCCCTAAGAATGCAAGCGTCTTACTATCCAAGGCGCGGAAATTCGCTTCCAGACCAACGTCCACAAAGAAGATCGGCACGAATACACCGTAAGCGATGGCGGAAAATCCCTGCGTGATCTTGGCTTTGAGCGGTGTGCGGGCAAAGAATAGCCCGGCCAGGAAGGCTCCAATGATTGTTGCCAGACTGCCGAAATATTCGGCTGACCAGGCGTAAAAGATCATCACCGTGAAGGCGAAGGCAATTACGCCTTCACTGATCGGCAAGCGCTCTGTCCAGCGGGCAAACCGCGGCAGCAATTGATAGCCAACAAAGATTGCAAGTGCTAGATATATGAGCATCTTTCCCACAAGCAGCAATATTCCGCTTCCAGCACTTAGCTCTTGTGAGCCGCTGCCTCCTAACACGGCCAGGAAGATAGAGATACCCAATACCACCAACGTATCGTCTATCACCGCTCCCCCCAGCAGGCTGGCCCCTACTCGGCTGCGCAGCGCATCCAGTTCCATTAGTGTTTGCGCAGAAATGCTCACGCTGGTTGGCGCCAGCAACAGCCCAATGAATAAGCCCTGTTGGGTATCAAAACCCATTAATATTGCAGTTAAATAACCCATCCCCAGCGGGACCAGGAAGCCCAGCACCCCAGCAAATACCGCGGCCCGCCCGGATTTCTGCAAGTCAGAGATGTGCAGTTCTAGTCCGGCAATAAACAGCAGCAGCAGAACTCCTAACTCCGCTAAGAAGGTGAAGGTTTCCTCTAGATGTATATCTGTGAAGATATCCCAATGTAGGAAGTTTAACACTGTCGGGCCGAGGATCAATCCGGCCAGAACCTCGCCCGCCACTGCTGGCTGGCCCAGCCGCACGCTGAAGTAGCCACCCAGCTTAGCTGCTGTAATGATCACGGCTAAAATTATGAGAAATTGCAAAAATGGTAACAAGAATGTCCTCCAGATAATTATTTGATTAGGCTGCACGGCTAAGGCATTGTAAATTGAACAAACCCATTATATCGGAACAGAAGATTTGATCAAGGCTTCCCTTGGTGGTTCTTTGGGAATTGCCGTGAGAGACCTCACATTTGGGGGTAGGGGGCCCCTTACCTCGGCAATTCCTGGAGAGCCCCCTTGGTTGTTGGTGAAAACTTGAGAAAAACTTATGATTTATGCCAATATCAGGGAAGAGGCCGGCTTGGAACAGATCCGCGATTGGCTACTGACTGAATACGGTGAAAACCGCGTTTTGTTTAAGTAACGCCGTGTGCAAGTTATTTAGAAGTTGAGCCAAAACGCTGGTTGAGTGCCCGAAGGCGATTTTTATGTTGCCGAAGGGTGTAAATATTTGAGTGCAGGCGACGCTCCAGTTGCGCGCCTTTGGCGTACGGACCTGCATGCAGAGCGTAGTCGAATATACTCTAATGTACTTCGACAACGCTCTGCTCCATTCAGGATTTACTAAGATTCCTTTTCAGATTTCTGGACTACCTTTTTCTTGGCAGGTTTTTGACCGTTATCTGAGAGGACCACGGCATCCGCGCCGCTGCCCTCGGCGACCAATTCTTCGACGGGGTCGTCTTCGCCTTGGCGCACATCAACCCCGGTGACTTCTTGAATGATCTCGATGATCTCTTTGCCAGTCAGGTCGTCACGCTCAAGTAAGGCGTTGGCAACTGCCTCGACCTCGGCCCAATGTTCGCTGAGCAGGCTGGTGGTTTTCTCCTCGGCCTGTTTCCAGAATTGCGTGAATTTCGATTCGTGGTCGCTGACCTTCCACTGCATGGTGGTGGGGTCCTGCACTGGGGGACCGAAGAAGCCTTGACCGGCCAAGGCCTGCATCATATTGCGCACATTCTGGAAATCACCCCCAGTGCCAGACCAGGGTTCGCCGCTCCACAGTTTGGTGGCCACATCGCCGCACAGGCTGACCATAATGCGCCTAACGAACCAGTTCAGCGGTGTGGCATAGATCTCGTAGTTTGAAGCTGGCAAAACATAGCCCAAAGAGTCAGATCGACGGATAATCGTGGCTCGCACGATGCGTTGCTCGGGCATCAGGTAATAGATGCCCACAGCGTGACCCGCTTCGTGATAAGCAACCTGCTCCCTTTGGTCTTCCTGCATATCCTCGATGGGGTTTTCCAGCCCCATGAGCTGCTCCTGAAAAGCCAGGTCGATATCGCGCTGGCAAACTTTTTCACGCCCATCAAAAATGGCCATGCGTACGGAGTCCTTGGTGATGGCGGACATAATTTGGGCCGGCGTGTAGCCGGTTGTGTCAGATACGATGGCGTCGGTGTCGATGCTGTCGTCGTGGTGGATCTTGCTCAGGTAGTACTCCACAATCGCCTGGCGACCCGTGCGATCGGGGGGTGCCACCTGGATTTTGCGGTCAAAGCGGCCGGGGCGCGTCAGGGCAGGATCAAGCACATCGGGTCTGTTGGTCGACCCCATGAAAAGCACATGCCAATCTCGTTCGGGGATCGGCTTCATCAGCCATTTAAGAATTCGATTGCGGATACGCTCATAGCGTGTGGGGTCCTCGACGCCGTCCATTTCGTATAGTAAACGTGTCAGGGCACCGGTTCCTCCTCCCATCATGCCCCCAGCGCCACCTGCGCCCATGGTGTGCTGACCCCCACCCATCACGCCGCCGCGCGAAGCGCCAACGGCGTCAATCTCATCAATAAAGGCAATGCAGGCTCCCCATTCACGCGCCAGCTTGCGAGCTTTGTTGATGAATGAAATCATCTTGAGCACGTCCACACCCCAGAACATCGCCCGAAACCCTGAACCCTCAATTGAAATGAAGGCAATGCCAGATTCACCAGCCATACATTTTGCCAGCATGGTTTTGCCGGTTCCGGGAGGGCCATATAGCAGCAGGCCGTTAATATATTCACCGCCCATATCGCGGAATTTGGCGCGGTCGGAGAGCAACGAGATCCACTGCTTGACCAGTTTGAGCAGTTGCGGCTGACCTTTGTAGTCGTCAAAAGTCAGGGATTTGGGATCCTCAGGTGTGATGATCTCCACCTTGGAGCGAGCCATAAACCAGAAAATTGCTATAAATTGGATCAGTACCAGGGCGACCATGGATAACATGCGCGCCGCGCCGCTGAGAGCAACTAATACCAAATTTAAAAACTCAGGACTAATCATGGAACCAAAAATGATCCCGGCGAGCAGGAACCAATACCAGGTTTTGCGGACGAAACGAAGCGCACGCTGCTCGGGCCTGTTCCGTTTTTGGATGATGGTTTCTGCATCTCTTTCTTCTTGAACGGCGGGTTCTGCAACTTCTGTTGTCATGACTGTTTCTCCTTAGATTAGGGTATACCAACAATGAATTCTTGACAAGCGATAGCTGATTAATTCTCAATGAGTATTTTTCTTATGGATATTATCCAAATTACGCATTGTTGACCGCTGTGGTTCATTATCCAGGGCAGGGCAAATGCTTGGTCCCGCGCACCATGCGTATGAGTTGTGGCTGCATCAGAAAAAGCACTGATAAAAAGCAGCATCACGAGCAAAAGTAAATACATAAAGTGTTTTTATTATTTATTCGCCTCGATATAATCCAGCACCAAATCCTCGAGAATCTCCAAAGGTAAACTGCCGTTTCCAATTACAACATTATGAAAATCCTTGATGTCGAAGCTTCGCCTAAGGCATCCATGGCTTCTTGGCGCAGTTCCAATATCTTCAACATGCCGATCTTGTAACCGGTTGCCTGGGCGAGAGTTTCGGATTCGGTGTTGGGGGTGTCGGCGCTTTCAACGACTTCTGCTTCCGTTGTGGGTTCCTTGACTTCAGGAACTTCCGTTGGAGCGGGTTCCTGTTTCTCAACCTGTGTGCAGCTGACCAGCCATAGGCCGAGGAGAAAAGAGATTAACAAAGGTGTAAATAATCTAATTGTATTATTCATAAGTTAGCCTTTGATTTCACTCATTGATTGATGACAAAATAAATTCTTCAACATGTTCCAATTAATCAGAGATAAAACTGTCGTCAGGTCTGTTTCCCGAGAAAATATTATTATCAATTTGCGCTTCGAGTTCAGGATCAGGGTTCCTCAACCATATTCCACCGCCCGAATCTGCGGCGATATTTCTAGTGAAATGGTTGTTTTGCACAGTCGCATCGATGGCAGACTGCCCATACAGACCAGCACCAGATATGGCCTGGTTGCCTTCAATATTATTAGTTTCCACAAGCACCTGGTTACTTCGTGTAATGTGAATTCCGCCCCCAAAGGTTGCCTTGTTCAGCGTGATCTGATTATTGCGAATCTCGGTTGCTACAGCGCCACTGACATCGATGCCCCCGCCTTCCAGACCAGCCGTATTCTGGCTGATCAGGTTATCTTCGATAATTAATGTGGATTCGATTTCGATAAAAATCCCCCCGCCAAACCCCGCTTGATTGTTAGTAATCTGGTTCCCTGTAACGGTCACTAGGCAGTTAGCCCCGACAAAGACTCCGCCGCCGCCTGCCTGGCTGAGATTATGCGTGATGATGTTGTCAAAAATCAATGCTGTGGAGTGGTTGAAGATCATGATCCCTGCCCCAGCCTGAGCGGCGTTTTTTTCGACGGTATTGCCCTTGATTGTCAGCTCTGAACCCCAATCAGCCAGCAAGCCGCCACCGGTTTCCGATTTGTTACCAGCGATGATATTGTCCTCGACTGTTGGCGCAGAACTGTCTACAATGAATATGCCCCCGCCCCCTAAAGCCTCGTTTTCGCGGATGGTATTTCCCCGAATGATCGGATAAGAACCCCCCGCTACATATATTGCGCCGCCCCCATGGGATACCTGGTTACCGCTGATGACATTGTTTTCGATCAGCGGCCAGGAATGGTTTTCTACAACGATGCCACCGCCGCAATGCCGGCTGAGATCACCCGTATCAAACGCGCCACGGCGACAGAGTTGAATTTCACCGGCTGAGGCCTGTTTGTAAAGATTGCCACTTCCATTTGTAATTGTAAATCCGCGCAGTTGGGCCTGGATGTTTTCGCCATTTTGAAAGGTCACCACGCTGCCATTCTCGCCGCCATCAATAATTGTAGTGGCAATGATATCTACATCGAGAGGGTCAGTGCTGCGTAGGATGACATTTGCCCCATTGAAATTAATGTTTTCCTGATATGTGCCGGGAGCCACAACAATTTCATCTCCATCTTTAGCGGCGTCGATGGCCCCTTGAATTGTGGGAAACGCACTGGGCACATGCAGGATCGCAGATATTGTTGGCGCTGGTGTTGGTTGTGGTGTTGGAGATATGCTATCGGTCGTTTGACTTTTTGAGAGGGTTTCTGTGGCGGAAATTAGATGAGTTGCCCTTGGGGATATTGGGGGCTTGCTTGCATTGCAACCCAACAATAGCGAACTCAACAATAAGATGATCAATTTGTTTTGCAAATACTTAATGGGCGGAGAGTTCCCCCTGGTCAGTTTCAATGGCATGCCATGAGCTCCTTATGCGAACTCTTTTAGACGTGTTCTTAAATCTCTTTGTTATGGAAAAATACTTCCTCGAATTTAAAAGTGTATCCACCTTTCATTTCTGGGGTAAGAGAACTTGATTGCTCTAAGCGCCGATACAAATTATCTCGTCCGTAGTGAAGGCGGGATTTGACCGACCCCTGTGAGCATTCAAGGATTTCTGCGATTTGATCAACTTTCAATGAATTGTAATAATGCAGCACGACCACAACGCGCTGTTGTAATTCCAAAGCTGCTATGGCAGAGGCTAATTCGAAATGATCGGATTGGATCGATGAATTCTTCGGGGAGGAATTTGCGATTTCTAATGCAATCGGCCAGCGAATGCGATGTTTCGACCAATCATATATCAATTTGACGGTCTCGCGAAAAAACCAGGTTTTTAAGGAAATTGTTTCATCCAGATCGTGAACTGCCCGATTTAGATTTAGGAAGCATTCGTGGAGTATATTTCCCGCTTCATTCCGATTGTTAGTAATGCCCAAAGCTGCGCGATACAATTCGGCGTTGTGTCGGTCGTAGAGTTTCCCCAATGCTTCCAGGTCGCCAGCTTTGAGCTGCCGGATTAAGTTTTCATCGGCGAATGCGGTTGTCATGGCACTTCCATCTCCTCGGTTTGAGTCGAAAATGACAGCACCATAAATGATATTCTCGAGAGTGTCAATTTGACACGACTCCCCAGTGTTATTTGATACCCCTCTAAAGTATGGGTTTGAATTATTGTGGCCCATTAAGCCACATTAATTATCGTCGATGGCAGCCTTCGCATGCCATCGACGCATATCGATTTAGGAATTTTCAAGTAATAGGTTCTTGAAATTCTCTTTATACGCCGTATCTCTTCGGAGAGGAAAACTTCGGTGCTTAAGGCATGGGATGTGCGGCAAAAAATTCCCATATTAGGTCATTAACAGTCACCGCTGGCGTGAAGCCTCCACCCCCGAAGGTGGTCGTGGGCCAGTTGTGGCTATCCAGGGGCAAAGAATACAAGATCACTTCAGAATCTTCGGCGCACTCAGACCAAATGTCCTTGATGATTACACCGCCCTTTGATTCGTTGGTAGCCTCCGGAGAGCAGGCATTTCTCTCCGCCCATGCCGCCGCCCAAATGGGAACCTCAGGAAGATTGACATATTCTATGTGGGTGGTGCCTTCAAAAGGTACAATCTCATCTTGTAGGCCATGAAAAGAGATCACTGGTATCGGCCGGTTGGGCTGGCAATCCTCGTAAAAATAATAGGTGCCTGCAACCGGGGCGATGGCTGCGATGGTTTTAGAGAGATCACATCCAAGACGGTTGGCCATCCCGCCGCCATTTGAAAATCCCACAGCATAGATTCTCTGGGCATCAATACTTAGTTGGCTGCTCAAATAGTCAATAATTTCCTGGACAAATTGCACATCATCGACCTCGGAGAGCGACTCGCTTTCGGGTAAGTCTTCCCATGTCGAGGGTGATCCTGTTGCTTGGGGATAAGCGACAATGAAGCCATGCTGGTTGGCCAGAGGATTAAATTGCAGATAGGTTTCAGCATCAAAAGCATTGGAGCCGCGGCCGTGAAAAACCAGCACCAGCGGCATCGGTGTGTCCGCCTGGTAGTTGGGGGGTACATGCAATTTGAAGGTTCTATCGTAGCCGCCCGAGGATAGCACATCGAAATAATCACCTGGGGAAGGGTAAGCTGAATCAGAGATTTCTTCTGAGGCAACAGGCTGCTCGATGGGAGCCAAACTTGTTTTGGGGAACGATGCAAAGAAATCCCAAATCTCATCGGTTGCCATAAGTGCTTGTGTTGTACCGTCAAATTCGATGGCAAAATCCGACCCCGGCCAGGAGTGACCTGCATCGGCGATGGAATAGAGTGCAACTACGTTGTCTCCATTGCAGTTTCCCCAGCTTTCCAGGGTGACTTCTTTATTAGGACGGCTGGAGTTGGGCACCGTGTTGCAGCCATTGCGTTCAGCCCAGGCTTCGACCCAGTCGTACACCAGAGGGTTGTTCTGGTTGCCTTCGAAAGGGATGATCGAATCGTTCAGGCCGTGGATGGCGAGTACAGAAACGGCGTACTCAGCATCGCAGTCATAGTAGCCAACATGTCCGCCGGAAACGGGAGCTACGGCGGCAAATATTTCAGAGCGTGAGCAGGCCAAGCGGTTGGCAAAAGATGCGCCGTTCGAAAATCCTGTGGCATATATGCGCTGTGGGTCGATGTTTAACTCTGCTTGAAGGAGAGCTAACAAGGCGTCGATAAAATCCATGTCTGGATCGCCAATCTCTGTGGGCACTGCGCCCCACCAGGTGGGCGGTTCGTCGATGGCTTGTGGAGCCACAATCACGAAACCAGCTTGGTCGGCCTTGGCATTTAGCTGCGTCATATCTTGATGGCGCACTGCCGTGTCGGTGCGGCCGTGCAAGTTGAACACCAGGGGAATTGGGCTATCTGGTTGATAGCTGGGGGGGACATGTAAAAGGAACGTGCGCTCGGTACCTTCCACATCCAGGGACTCGCTGTAGTCACCGGGTTGCTGATATTTGCTGGGACCCTCGGTTGGGACAGGTTCGACGGTTGGGGGAGCGGAAGATGTTTCACCGGGCTCAGCAGAGCAGGATGCTAACAAGAGTACAGTAAATAGGACCTTTAATAGTCGAGATTTCATAGTTTTAATCCTCATGCTATTCATAGCTGCCTGGCGATGAATCACCGGGCTAGGCCGTGTTGAAATATGGGGATTTCTGTCTAGAAAAAGCTGTTTTCGAATGGCGCTCGTTTCTCAAGAAAATGTCTAAAATGTCAACACTACCTAGTGTGTAAGCCGGATTAATCCGGCTTTGGTTGTTAGCCTGGGAACTTTATTCCCAGGCGGCTTTTATTCAGAACTCCCAAATTATATCCGTTGCGCTGAATTCTGACGCCACATTTTCGCGCAGCGCAGCAATCTGAACCATTACTTGGAGATTGCTTCGTCGGCTGCGCCTCCTCGCAATGACAATTTTTTTATATCAATTTTAATTTCCTTCAGTTATCCGTTGGTTTGACATGCTGGACAAAGAATTCCCAGATGATTTCGCTGGCATAGAATTCGAGCTGCATTCCTTGGGATAGGGTCCTGGGCCGTAGGCTGATCCGGGCCATTCGTGGCCTTCATAAAGCTTATGCCAATTCCAATTCCACTCCCATACATTGCCCAGCATATCGAATGCACCAACCCAGCTGGCGCCGACTGGATAATTACCCACGGGCGAAGTATCTGCAAAGCAGTCATCGGTGTTGGGGTCGGGATGGGGTATATCACAACTAGCGTCACAATAATTCGCCAGCGGGGAGTCGAATACGTTTCCCCAGGAATAGTAAAGCGAGTCGGGTCCGCGGGCGGCAAAAGCCCACTCCGCCTCTTGGGGTAATCGAGCTCCAGCCCAGGTGCAGTAGGACACAGCTTGGTACCAGGTCACGTTGATGACCAGATAGTCCGCAAAAGCTGGATCACCGTCATAGATCCTTGCGCCTAATGCTGCTCCATCGGCTTCATCTGAGCCCATAAGGAATTCGCCCGAGGGAACGTATGCCATGATCATGCCATCAGCGGAACGAGTTTGGATGGCGCCCAATGAGGGTTCTATTAATGTGGGTGTGGTCACAATGTTGGGGGAATTAGGGGGGATAGGCGCTGCAGCCTTGGTGGTGGAAGCCCAGCCACCTATCCCCAAAAGAAGGAGGAGAAATAGCCACGTTTTGGCGATTAAAGATTTCATTATGCTATGCATACCAAGAGCATGCCTTGAATGTTCAGAATGATGATTCGAGTAACCAATCAGTGGTTTTGACTTGCCGGGTCTGGTTGAGTAGGGGCCACTTATTAGTTTCCCCAAAAAATAACTTCATCACTCTGTATCGAAACCCGCCGGGGTATTCGGCCGTCCTTCACTTTTTTGAGTTACGCAGTCGCCCCCCTAACCCCCCAACTTTGCGGGCAATGACACAAAATCGTGATCTACTGAATTTGGGATAGTTACCACTCGTAGACCATCCAATGCCTACAAAAAAATAAATCTAGAGCATTTCATCGAATATTTCCATCTCCAATTACGTTAGAGGGTTGAGACTTTTTCCCTGATCTTGCGTATACATCAGAGAGAAACACACCAAAGATATCAATGGAGAAAAGAATGCAAGACCAACGTGCGATAGTAATCGGGGCAGGGATCGGTGGTATCGCCTCGGCCATCAGGTTAGCTCAAAGTGGATTTAGTGTCACTGTGGTTGAGAAATGCCAGCGCGCGGGGGGACGCTGCAACATCATTGAGAAAGACGGCCACCGCTTCGACACCGGCCCGACCCTCTTTCTGATGCCTGAATTGTATAAGCAGGCCTTCGCTGAATTGGGCGAGCGTATCGAGGATCATATCGAATTAGTGCGCATAGACCCAACTTATCAGATCCATTTTGATGATGACACGGTCATCCGCCCTACTTCGGATCTTAAAGCGATGGGTGATCAGCTGGAGGAGATCGAGCCGGGAAGTTTTGGTGAGTATATCCGCTATCTAAATGAAGGCCGCTATCACTACGAGCAGGCGGTGCCCAACGTCGTCCAGCGCCCCTTCGATTATTGGTACCAATTCTTCACCTTGAAGAACCTGATCCTGATGCTGCGTTTAAAGGCCGTTAAAAAGCATTTCAACCATATCACAAAATATTTCCGTGACGAGCGCTTGAAGATCGCCTTCACGTTCCAGAATATGTACATGGGTGTCAACCCTTGTGAGGCACCGGCAATCTTCTCTTTGATGCAGTACACTGAGCTGGCCGACGGGGTTTGGTTCCCAAAGGGTGGCATGTACAGCGTTATCGAAGCCCTGGAGAAAATTGCTTGCAAGTGGGGTGTGCAATTTATATTTGATACCACCGTTGAGAAGATCATCGTCGATGGACAATGTGCTACTGGGATCACCATCGAGGATGGTCCCCAACTGCATGCCGATACGATCATTGCCAATGCCGACTTGCCCTATGTTTACCGGAATCTCTTGCCTGATGACGGCACCCCTGAGCGATTGGAAGGCAAAAAGTACGGCTGCTCAGCCCTGGTTTTCCTATGGGGTCTCGATAAACAGTACCCCCAACTGGGACCGCATAATCTCTAAATTGCCGAAGATTACCGCGAAAGTTTCGACGCCCTCTTCGACGGACGCACCGTGGCCGAAGAGCCCAGTTTCTATATCCATGCTCCCGCACGAGTGGACGCATCCATGGCTCCTGAGGGGCAGGAGACTCTGATGATTGCCGTACCCATTGGGCACCTGACCGATGATGACTCTCAAGATTGGCCGCAGATCAAGCAGCAGTGTAAAGAATTTGTCCTGCAGCGGCTCGAGCGATTAGGTATCACTGACCTGGAAGAGCATATCAAATTTGAGATCAGCCTGACGCCCCAATACTGGCAGAACCGCTACAACCTGACCAAAGGCTCAGCGCATGGACTGAGCCACGATCTGCTGCAGATGGGCTATATGCGCCCTAGCAACCGGCATAAGCGCTACAAGAATCTGTACTTTGTGGGGGCCAGCACCCACCCAGGGACGGGTTTGCCCACAGTGCTGGTTTCTGCCAAATTAGTCTCCGAGAGGATCCTGAGAGAGCAGGAATCACTACAGGTTGAAGATGTTCCCGTACCAATAATCGCCTAATTGTATCTTCCACCACGGAGACACACAGAAGGCAGAGAAAACAAATAAAAATGCTCAGCGTACTCCGCGTCTCTGCGGTGAAACACGAGAAAGATGATAGTGAAAGATAGAAATAAATAATGACCGCCAAACTTGCCCGTAACATCACTTGGAACAGCAGTAAACAAACATACTATACCGCCAAATTACTCGTTGACCGCGGCATGGAAGACAATTGTTATCGCGCCTACAGCTACTTCCGTTGGGCTGACAATGTCATCGACGACAAATGCCAGACCCGTTCAGAACGCATGGACTTCATCAGCCGCCAAATACACTTGGTCTCAGAGTTCTGTGAGGGCAAACAAATCGCTGGCCTTTGCCCTGAGGAAGAACTCATCGCCGATCTGATTCACCATGATGCTGAAGGCAGCTGCGGACTGCGTTCTTATGTGCGCAACTTCTTGAGCATTCTGGAATTCGACGCCTTCCGCAAGGACTACTTGATTAGCGCAAAAGAATTGACCTGGTATTCCAACCGTTTGGGTGTCGCTGTAACCGACTGCATTCAGCACTTCATTGGTCGCGACCACACCTATCCTGAGGATGAACGACGCTATCTCGCTGCGACAGCCGCCCACATCGTACATATGCTGCGCGATATGCTCGATGACATCCAGGAAGGTTATATCAATATCCCCAAGGAATATCTCGCGGAAAATGGCATGGCCCCCGAGGACTTGCACAGCCTGGCTGCACTGTGTGAACCAGTAATTTTACGGGGTTTTGTAAAAGGCCAAATCGAATTGGCCCGCTGCTATTTTGGTTTAGGGAAAGAGTATTTGGATACCCTGGATGTACTGCGTTGTAAGCTGGCTGGCCATTTGTATTGCTTGCGTTTCGAAGGTGTGATGGATACCATTGAAAGCGATGGCTATATTCTGCGGGCTGAGTATGCTGAAAGACATAAGCTTAGCACGATCTTTAAGGTGGTTGAGCTGGTTGTATCCGTTTCTGTCCGCCATGTCGTACAGAAAATCAGCAGATTATTTGGGAATCAGAGTCAAGCCTGTGAGTTAAACTCCAGCAATTGATCAAAAGACTAGGAAACTAACAGATTCAAAATTCACGAAGATCAACGCTGAAGTATTGATTGATGTTACGCAAGCTAAAGAGAATCTCCCTGGAAATAGGGGGTCAGGAGCGAAGTCCCCACCCCCTATTTCCAGGGAAACCTCGCTACGTGTGCGTAACATGAGTATATTACTCAATAGTCTGGGACGAAGTTTGGGCTGATTCTGTCTCTTGGGGAACTGGTGATGGATCTGCAACTTCTGATGGCATAGTTTCTGTTGCTGTGGGAGAGATCTCATCTGCCGAAGATTGCCTTGTCGGTTCTGCCCCCTGAGAGCATCCAACTAGGAAGAACATAGCCAGGAGCATGATTGTCAATATTAAATTGGTTTGCCTCATTGTTTTTCCTTTGATTCCTACCTTCATTTTTGTTTCTCCAGATGGTGCGCTTGTCTCAAATCGAAGACCATCGCGATTGGCTGATCATCACTAATTATCTCATAAGCTAACTTGTTTCGGTTTAGTCGATCCAAGGCTGGTTTTGTAATATACCAATTGCGTCTTGTACGATCATTAATCGTAGCCGGGGTTTCCAAACCCCGTGAAGCGAGATTATGAAATCTCGACTACAACAATACATGGCACTTCATACCGCAATTGGTATAACTTGCCTAAGCTTCGTCTCCAAGTTTGACATGCTCGCTTATGAATTCAACTATGGGCAGATAGCTCTCGTACCAATGGTTGGTTCATGTTTATTCGTGTTTTAAGGCAGCAACTGGATCAAGTCGTGCAGCGCGAGTCGCTGGATAAAAGCCCCCCAAGACGCCAATAAGTGCCGCGAAAAGCAGGGATCCTATGGCCAGCCAGGGTGGCACGATCGACATCTGCCCGATCCCGGTCACTCCCTCTCGGGCAAGATAGAGATGCCCGATCCAATCCACTAATCGACCCAGCAGCGTGCCTAGAATTAGACCTACAACCCCACCGATAAAACCGAGTAGAACTGCATCGGCTGTGAACATGCGCCGCACTTCGCGGTTGCGAGCGCCGACAGCCTTGAGCACACCGATCTCACGCGTTCGTTCATAGATGGCCATCATCATCGTGTTTGCGACACCCAGAGTTGCTACCAATAGAGCAAGTCCACCCACAGAACCTAATAGGGCTTGCAACACGGCCAGAACGCGATTGGCGATCTCCAGCACAGCTCCTAAGGATTGAGCTTGCACTCCCAACTCTTCGGCAGTATCCAGTAAATCAGGGACTGCAATTTGATCGACGGCGCGCACCATCAGGGTGTCGAAGCCATCGGTTTGCAAAGTGTCTGGACGACCGTACCACCAGGCCTTGATCTCGATGCGTTCCGCCAAACCCAGATTTGCTGATTGGCTGCCACGACCATTTTCAACACCGCTAATTGCAATTCTGAATTGCCTGGTTTCGCCGCGCGGCAGACGGATGGTCAGTGTGGCCACCTGACCTATAAGATCAGCATAATCGCCGTTTGTTTCGGGAAGAAGCAGGTCTGCTAAACCGTCCACGATGACCAAACCTTGGGTATCACCTTCGCCCAGTGGTTCACCAGACAGAATGTCGGGTGAGGTGAACTCACCCATGGTGCCGGGGCCGCGATGAAACGTGTTCGACAAGCGTACTGGGGCGGTCTGATCTCCCAGCGTCAGGTTGGCCTCTATGTTGGATGGCAAATCTAATACTGGTGTTACCATCTCAACTTCTGGCATGGCTCTAAACGCGGCGACGATCTCAGAGGTGATGGGTACCTCGGGTTCGGCAAATCCGAAGGGATCGAAGGCATTATCTTCCTCGGGGAGGGTAGGCGAGATGAACACATTTTCTAATCCCAAAGCTTGAAAATTGCGGTTGACTTCAACCTGTACGCCGACCCCGAAAGACACCATTGCCACCAGGGTGATTATGCCGATGACCACCCCCGCGGAAGTCAGGATGTTGCGTACCGGTCTGCGGTGCAGATTGCCTAAGGCACTGCGCATTAGGTCCTTGAATACAAGACCACCATTGGGCTTGGATTTATTGGTAATCTGCTTGGGAGCAGAGGAATCTTCAATTTGGCTGGCAGCCTCTCGATCTTCAATTTTTGCAATTTCCCCGTCACGCAAACTGACAATTTTTTTCGCATAGTCGGCAATCTCGAGGTCGTGCGTTACAATAATCAAAGTGACACCGCGCTCGGAATTGAGTTCACGCAACAGACTCATCACCTCAGCCCCAGTGGCAGAGTCCAGATTGCCAGTGGGTTCGTCCGCCAAGACCAATTGGGGGTTGTTGACCAGGGCGCGGGCAATGGCGGCGCGCTGCTGTTCTCCCCCAGACATCTCGGTAGGGCGGTGGTGCAAACGCTGACCCATACCGACTCGCTCTAACAGTTCACCGGCACGCCTTTCGCGTTCCTTGAGACCAACGCCGCTCAACATCAGAGGTAAGGCGACATTCTCAAGGGCAGTAAGGGTGGGCAATAGGTTGAAGGTTTGAAAAACGAAACCGACATTGTGGCGGCGGTGGCCGGTGAGTGCACCTTCATCGGCGACGTGTAAGTCCAATCCCTGCACATGGATTTGGCCGTTGGTGGGACGATCAAGCCCACCCAGCAAGTTCAGCAGGGTTGATTTTCCAGACCCAGACGGACCGACCAGGGCGACGAATTCTCCCCGCTCGATCTCCAGATTGATATTTTTTAAGGCGTCGACAGCGTTGCTGCCCAATTGATACTGGCGGCAGACATCGACTAAGCCAATCGCACCCTGATTTTTTGTGGTCATTTATTCAAGCGACTCAGCAATGGCCAACACAGAATCAGCGCTAAGGTCGCCGGCAACGGAGAAGAAAAGATCGCCCTCGGTCCAGGTCAACAGCACCTTGTCGCCGGCTTCAGATTCGAAGAGTTGGCCCGTAGTGCCGCGCACATCCACAGTTTGGCTTTCTGCATCTGAGAGGCCAAAGACCTCGGGGGTATTACCAACTGAGCCTTGCGCAACAGTAAACGATCCGCCCTCAGGGAGCGTGTAGTGTTGAACCAACGCGCCGTGCATTTCGACGATGTCTACCAATGTGGCACCCTCTGGAGTTTCTGAGGGGGTCAGCAACTCAAATTCCGCGGCTGCACCAGCTTCTTCGAGAGTCAGCGATTGGGGCTCTAGATCCGCGAATGTCACCACTTCTGCATCCGCGGGAATTTCGAAGTTGAATAACGAATCATCGATTCCAGCGTTGACTTCTAACTCCAAAACCGTGACGCCAAATTCAACCAAGCTGCTTCCCGTGAAAGCCATTCCCAATGGCAAGCCACTATCCCGACCAAACCACAGGTTGACCACCCCTCCCACCGCGGCATATTCACTGGGCATCTGTTCGGGGATCGGTTCCAAGGTGATTATTTGCGCGGTTTCGCCGGCCATTTTTTCACGCCCCGATTTTTTGAGGGTGACATACTCTTTGAGCATCGCGACAGCTTCTTCGGGACTCTCAGGGTGTTGGTAATCACCTTTTTCGTACTGCTCCTTATCGGGCATTTCGAAATCGTCAAAGCGCTCTTTTAGATACTCATCAAAAAATACTCCATCCTTCATCATGGCTTGCGCTTCAACGGCCATGGCCTGCGCCTCTTCGGCCGTGCCGACGAAGACTTTGTTCTCAGATGGGGAATAGGCCCATAGTGTTTCGCCATCGCTGACGATGGTGGCTCCCACAGCCTTTTCTTCGCTAGCTTCCAGCACTTCAACTCGAAAAGCGCCATGGCTTTCATCGCCACTGCGCGCCCAAACTTCGAACATGCCGTAGTCATCGCGCTCTACGCTATCTGCTGAAAATGCGAACACACCATGACCATCATTGAGGGTCTGAGCAGTCTCGATAGCCTCGATGAGAATATCCTCGGCAGATGGCTGCAGCAAGATGACGGCAGCAGCAGCGACTGCCACCACAACAATTATGCTAATTACGATCCACAGATTTTTATTCATTGATAAACTCCTTCATTTGACGCTGTATTGTACCGGAAACTTGTGGATAAATTATGGAGATTTTGAAGGCTCTTTGGGAATTACCGTTAGAAACCTCACATACCAAAATGTGGCCTCTTTCCACTGCGATTCCTAGAGACCCATTGTGAAGGTTACCTGGTTGCAAAAAATCTGGATGTTACAAAAAGCAGTAGATTTTCGGAAAGAATAACCCTTTTTGCAGTGAATCTTATTGTATAATCATAATCGTTCACTAACTATTAAAAGGAGATTCCAAATGCACGAGAAAAGCATTGAATTGCTTAACAAAGCTGTCGCAGATGAACTTGCTGCAGTGCACCAATATATGTATTTCCATTTTCATTGTGAAGATCAGGGATATGATTTGTTAGCAGGGCTGTTCATTCGTACTGCGATTGAAGAGATGGATCATATTGAACGCTGCGCTGAGAGGATCCTGTTCCTGGGCGGCGAAGTCGAAATGGTCGCCTCGATGGAAGTGCAGAAAATTCACGATGTAGTGGAAATGTTGAAGCTGGCCCGAAATATGGAAGAAGAAAGCACTCGAGATTACAATATCTGGGCCAATGAATGCTCTGCTAACGCTGATGCTGCATCAAGAAAAGTTTTCGAAGGTCTCGTCGACGATGAAGAACGCCACTTCGACCAGTATGATACCGAGATGGAAAGCATCAAAAAATTTGGTGAGCGATATCTAGCGCTGCAATCCATGGAACGCAGCAGGAATATGGCTGCTGGAACTGCTGAAGAATGAAATAACCTATATTGAGATTGGAGCAACTCGGCAAACTTAATCCTTGAGTTCAATTAGAAAGGAAGCTGATCACCCCAATATTAGGGTGATCAGCTTTATTCTTGCCAGATTTAAATTCAGGGTAAAAACTTGCCATCGATTTGCTCAAGTTACCACCAACCGGGGTAACATTCTGAGCGGAGACACTCTTACCCAACCTTCGACTACCACTTCGACCCCCTATTTCCAGGGAAACCTCGCTACTACGTGTGCGTAAAATGAGTTAATAAGGTAGCAACTTTGGATAATTGTTGCCTACATTTCATGAATCTTTTCCCCGTAATAAATCAATCGTCTCTACTGCGTGACGCAAGTGGGGGATAGCAATACTGCCGCCGACCACCAGCGCTACATTCAGCGCGTCATACAATTCTTCATCACATATTCCAATCTCTACGCATTGGTCAAGGTGATAATCAATACAGTCGTTGCAGCGCAGCACAGTTGAAGCCACTAATCCCAATAATTCTTTTGTCTTTTTATCCAAAGCACCTTCGCGGTAAGCGGCTGTGTCCAGGTTGAAAAATCGCTTGATACCCAGATGATCGATCTCTAAAATACGGTCATTCATCTTTTGGCGGTAAGCGCGGAAATCGTCTATTCGGTTTGGCATAAAATCTCCAATAATTGTTGGAACCCCATATATTCCGGCGGGAAACTCACTTGGTGACTTTTTGCAGTAGAGTCATCTGTGTTCATATGCGGTTCATGTTTTTGGTGGACTTGCCGCCGAGCGCCCTGCCAGCCAACCGGTTGAAAAGGCTGCCTGCAGATTATAGCCGCCAGTATCGGCGTCGACGTCGAGAACTTCGCCGGCGAAATAGAGCCCCTTAACCAGCCGGGACTGCATCGTTTTGGGGTCCACTTCTCGGGTGTCAACACCACCCGCGGTAACAATAGCCTGATTGAATTTTCGGTGATCGCGGATTTCCAGGCGGAAATCCTTCAGCCAACTGCGCAGCTGTTTGCGTTCCTGGGCATTGATTTGGTGGCCAACTTTGTCCTCGGGGATAGCCGTTAGGTTGATGCACACAGGGATCAGGGTTTTGGGCAGCAGTTCCTTGAGAATAGTTTTGAATTGTTTGTTGCTCAATTCTTTGAGATCGCGCAGCAAGCGGGCGTCCAGCTTACCATCGTCCAGGGCGGGCTTGAGATCGATTGAGATGGCGACCTTCTTTCCAGCACGCAGCGAGTCGACAATATCGCGGCTGAGCGTCAGGATGATGGGCCCGGAGATGCCAAAGTGTGTGAAAAGCATTTCCCCGAAAGCGCGGTTGGTCTTCTTTCCATTTGTTCTCACGGTGACTGCCACATTACGCAGGCTGAGCCCTTGGAGTTCTTTGCAGACATTCCCAGCGGTCACTAGAGGAACCAGAGCAGGTCTAATGGGGATAATTTTATGTCCAGCTTGTTGAGCAAATTTATAGCCATCGCCTGTGGAGCCAGTGCCCGGATAAGATGCCCCGCCGGTGGCAATGATCACAGCATCAGCGTCTAATTGTGTGTGATCTGTTTTCACGCCAACTACGTTTCCGTCTTCATAATTGATCTTTTCAACTGGCGAATCGGTCCAAATTTTGACTCCCTCGTACTTGGCCCAATTGACCAGGGCTTTTACTACATCCGAGGAGAGTCCACTGGCCGGAAATACGCGTCCACCGCGTTCGGTGATTGTTGGGACACCTTGATTGTGGAAGAAGGTTAGCAAGTCTTCGGAGAAATACCGATGGAAAGCCTGGCGTAAGAAGCGCCCATTGCGACCGAAATGCTCAATGAACTCATTAACAGGTGCAACATTGGTGATATTGCAGCGACCCTTTCCACTGATGAACAGCTTGCGTCCTGGAGAATCCATTTTTTCGAGCAGTGTGACTTTGGCTCCAAGACTGGCGGCCTGACCCGCAGCCATTAGACCTGCTGCGCCACCACCGATGACGACGATTTGGCGTTTTGACATGAATAGAATTCTATCTCGAAATGTGAAAATTTAGTTGATTGTTTGAATAGGGAGTGGTGATTATCTTGGTGTTCACTATTCGGGGTACATAAACATTTCCACTGTCATTAGTAGGTGCAAGTTTCCCAATTTGAACTGTGGCCTGCCTTCGGCATGAACTCCAAATGGGCGAAGTCCGCATACGATGCTCAGAGTGACACAAAATTGATAGATTCTTGCGCATAGGGGTTAGCAATCCCAACCGTGTTGGGCATCAGGGATTTGACGCCCCCAACGCGGTTGGTGGTTTACCCCAAGAAAGATATCAGATCAGTTTTCGATCTTTGTGACCACGTATTTGCTGAGCAAATCATCCAGCGCCTCGCGCAAGAGCACGGCTTCGCCAACCCCCTGTTCTTCGGCCAGCTGTGAGAGTCTCTCTAACTGAGTTTGTGTGAAATGAGCGGTTTTAGGAATCATGCGCTCTTCATAGGCCAGCATGATCTTATTGCGACCGGCTTTTTTGGCTTTGTAGAGAGCCTGGTCAGCTTTGCGCAAGATTTCGTGGATGGTGCTCCCATCCACGGGATATGAAGCGATGCCACAGCTTATGGTCACTTGATCTTCCACGGTGGTATCGTCGTTCTGGAATTTTTCGGTTCGTTCAACCTGGCTGCGGGTTTGCTCCATAGTGAGGAAGGTTTGCTCGCGTTCTACATCGGGGAAGTAGATGGCGAATTCGTCACCGCCGTATCTGCCTGCGACTGTCCCGAATTTGCCTGGTACTGCATCGGCGCCGGTAGTTTCGCGGATGACATTCCCCAATGACTCAAGAATTAAATCGCCGCCAATATGCCCGTGGACTTCGTTGATATGTGCGAACTTGTCAATGTCGAGGTAAGCCAGTGTAAAGATTCTGTTCTCGCGGATGGCCTCTTCCATGACCTCTTCGATAAATTCTTCGAAGGCAGCCCGGCGCAGGAAATGGGTTAGGGGATCGATATGGGAATCTGAAGACATGTTTTGCTCCTTTCCGAATATGCAATAATAATATGTTAGCATATTATAATATTATATTATAGCAAAAGCTTGTTTGTGTCAATAGGTTCCAACTGATCATTGGACAAATGATTGCACATTTTTGTCTTCGCTTTGCGCGCCTTTAGCGTTGCGAGTCCCGCCAGGAACGAAGCAATCTGGGTCAAAGAGTGAGATTGCCACGCTGCCGCCTGCGGCGCTTGCTCGCAAATACAGATTAGAATAAATTTTGATCTTGATTTGTCTGAACTGGTTCTTTGGGAATTGCCGCTGAGATATCTGGGGAGATTGATCCGCTCTCCCTTCAAGAAGCGCGACGTGTTCGCTAATTATCAATAAAATAGGAGGACAAGATGCCAATTCAACACAAGCGATTAGGAAAGCACGGCGTACTGGTCAGCAATATTTGTTTGGGTACGATGAATTTCGGCTGGCATACGTCGGAAGAAGATAGCTTTAAAATTATGGATCGTGCCCTGGAGATGGGGATTAACTTCTTCGATATAGTGGATATTTAGGGTTTTGATGCACTGATCAAACAAGGTGAAGTGGTTTATGTGGGGCGCTTTGGAAAAACTTGAAACGGGTCGTAGAAAAGGTAAGGATTTCGAGAAGCGGGTTGAGGAGAAACGTGATCAACTGGAGAAGTATGAAGCGCTTTGTAAGGAAATCGGTCATCCGCCAGGCGAAGTTTCCTTAGCCTGGCTGCTGCATAATCCTGTCGTGACTGCGCCGATCATTGGCCCGCGCACTCTGGAACAACTCGAGAGCGCTGTGCGCGCCACGGATATCGAACTCGATCAAGAGACGCTTGAGAAGCTGGATGAAATTTTCCCCGGCCCAGGACGTGAAGCTCCGATGGCATATGCCTGGTAAATAAAATACTAAACTGAAATGTGAACATGAATCACTACGAATTTAATATTCGGATGCTTTAATATCTTCTTGTCCCTTCCCCACCGGAAGGGGGGTTTTGTGAAAAAATGGGTGCCTGCGGCGCTTTGCGCCAAACGCACCCATTTTTTCACTATTTCCCCTCACCCGAATGTCGGGGGAGGGGTCAGGGGTGGGGGCGACCTTTAACTGCTAACGGTGTGTTTCCACTTTAGATTAATTTTGGGATGACACATGTTTTTTATTCAGATTCTGAATAAGCTCAATCAACTGCCCATCGGGGGCTCGTAAATAGGCTGAGCGGCCCCAATAATAATCTTGAGGCTCAACTTAGATTTCGATGCCCTGGTTTGTTAGGATCTTGCATTCACCATCGATATCCTCAACCGTGAAGGCCAGGTGATTCTCATAGAATTTTGCATTTGCTTCAACATCGTCGAGAAAAAAGGCCAATTCTACAAGTGACTCTACTGCAAAAAGGGTGCTAGACCCTCCTCAAAACAGCAAAAGTTTA
>CAYQQX010000051.1:0-25917 GCA_964419495.1 uncultured Anaerolineales bacterium | reverse complement strand
TCGGCCGTCCATCACATTGGATGTTTACGGGCATCTCATGCCGACAATGCAAGATGAAGCTGCCAAGCTAATGGATGGGCTAATTTTCAAGGAAAAGTAGCCCCGGTTGCACCGGGGTTGCACCGGATTTGAGCTTTTACAAAAACAGGTCGCAGCACTACCCCCACATCTGGGCCGACCAAACAAAAAGCCCCCATATGTGGGGGCAATTTTGTGGGCAGAACAGGACTCGAACCTGCGACCTCTTCTTTGTAAGAGAAGCGCTCTAACCAGCTGAGCTATCCGCCCGGTCGTATTAAGGGTATTTTACCGTAGTTTAACAGGCATGTGCAGGAGGAATTTCTGAAACTTGTGCAATCGCATGTAACCAGAACAAGTGGATTGCATACCGAATCTGCCCGGTAATAAAGTTTCCGGGCTGCGTAACAGCACCCGATAAATCGGGTTTTTAGCCGGATTCATCCGGCACAGTTTTGTAGTCGGGCGATTTATCGCCTGACGGGCAGCGCAAGTGATAAACATGCGAGGGCCCTATTTCTGACACAAATCAAACCTGTTTGCGCGCTTTCTCTCAGGTGTGATAGACTCTATTGGCACCAATTCACAATAGGATGGGATGCTTTTTATGCAAATTATTCGCTATCAAACAGGCTCAGAAGAACCGCAAATCGGCTGGGTTTTTGAAAATAAGATCGGCCCCATAAAGGGTGATATCTTCGATGAATTCCAGCGCGGTGAAGCGCACATCCCCATTGAAGAAGCGACCATCCTGCCCCCCGTTTCTCCGTCAAAGATCATTTGCATTGGGCGCAATTATGTCGCCCACGCCAGGGAGCACGACACCGAGGTACCCGAGGTGCCGTTGATCTTCATGAAGCCTGCCACTGCGCTGATCGGTCCGGGAGATTCCATTGTACTGCCGCCCCAGTCGAAGCAGGTCGAGCACGAAGCCGAATTAGCCATTGTCATCGGACGCCAGGGGCGCTGGATCACAACCGAAGAGGCGCATAACTATGTTTTTGGCTACACCGTTGCCAACGATGTCACTGCCCGAGATTTGCAGCGCAGTGATGGTCAATGGACGCGCGCCAAAGGCTTCGATACTTTTTGTCCCCTGGGGCCCTGGATCGAAACCGACTTTGACCCCGCTGACGCGCTGATCGATTGTCATGTCAACGACGAAATGAGGCAGATGGCTTCTACGCGGGATATGGTTTTTGGCACCCGTGAACTGATCGCCTTTATCTCTTCAGTGATGACTTTGGAAGCAGGCGATCTGATTTTATCGGGAACACCCGCCGGCGTCAGTCCGCTGGCTCCGGGTGATAAGGTCAGGGTCAGCATCGAAGGAATCGGTTCACTGGAAAATCCCGTCATACTCGAAGAAAGAAGCTGAGCGTTGAACGAGTTCTTACCATTGGATCTAGATATTCGCACCGGAGTTATCACCGCTGTGGCACTGGCTGGGTTTTTGGCATTGATCAGCCTGCTCACCGGCATCGGCGCAATCCAGGCCGGAAGACAAATTCCTTATTTCCGCATACGCCGAGAACAAATGATAAGAGGTTGGCGAAGGATCGTTCTGTTCATCATCTTGGGCGCAGGCGCGTATTTGATTTATTCATTTGCTGAGCCGGTGGCTTACAGTTTTTTCCCACCATCAGTAACACCTACGCTATCTGCTACAGCCAGCCTGACCTCCACAATATCGCAAACTCCAACGATCTCGCTAACACCGACGATCACAGAGACTCCCTCAGTTTCAGATACCCCCACAATCACACCTACCCCTCATATTCCACTGGCAATCGAAGCGCAATTCGAAGGCGAGATCACCCCACCCGCCGATGTCATTTTTAGCCGTATCCAGTTTACCAATCAGGGCATCGATTCGCTTTACCGGCCGGTCCAGCCCGGAGAATTCTTCACCAATCCGGTTGGTCAGATGTATGCATATTACACATATGACGGAATGATCGATGGGGTGCAATGGACCGCGCTCTGGTTCCGGGAGGGCGAATTGGTCAATTTCGAAACCAGCCCTTGGATTTGGGGCACAGGCGGTGCGGGATTCTCAGAATGGAATCCAGACGCTGATGAATGGCTGCCTGGTGAATACCAGGTTCAAGTGTTCATAGGTTTGGATTGGATTGTGGCCGGCTCATTCACTGTCGAGGGGGCACCGCCCACGCTAACCACTTCCCCCACAGAAACCACCACAATTACGCCAACGGGCACAGTTACTTCTACACCCACCCCCAGGCCAACGTTTACGCGAACCCCGTCTCCGACAGCATCTGCTACACAACCCACGCCAACCCCCACGCTTTCTCGAACACCAATTCCTACTGCGACAAAAACATCGACAAATACTCCCTGGCCCACGGTCACTCCATCGAACACTCGCACCCCCAGGCCAACGGCACCCCCAACGGCCACTCCTACAGCTACAAAAACTCGCTGGCCAACGGCAACTCCATTGACCCCCACCCCTACGAAAACGCGCTGGCCAACGCTGACACCGACCCCTTAAACATAAAAGTCATTGCGAACGAAGTGAAGCAATCTCCTCCATTGAAGTGGGAGATTGCTTCTGTCACTGCGTTCCCTGGCAATGACATCTGGAATGAAATATTTCGGGAAATTTTTCTACTATTTCTTAGACAAAGCCACCGCAATCTCTGCGGCAACCCTGGCATTGTTTAACAGCAGGGCCAGATTGGCACTCATGCTTGCCTGACCGGTCAACTCGCTGACGCGCGCCAGCAAAAATGGCGTCGAAGCCTGCCCGCGCACGCCTTTCTGCTGCGCTTCCAGCAGCGCCTGTTCAATGGCCTGTTCCACGTCCCCGGCCGGAAGCGCAGACTCCCTCGGGGGTGGTACTGTGACGAGGATGGCACTATCTAATCCCAGGCCCCAATGCGCTTTGGCAATGTCTACGACTTCTTCAGCCGAATCTGCGCGCACACTCACGGGCAATCCACTGCTGGGTGAATAGAAGGCCGGGAATTCATCGGTCTGATAGCCAACCACGGGCACCCCGAGGGTCTCCAAATATTCCAACGTGGCCGGAAGGTCAAGGATCGCCTTGGCCCCCGCGCAGACTACGATCACTGGCGTACGCGCCAACTCGTGCAAATCCGTTGAGACATCGTAAGCCGGCTGCCGGTGAACACCCCCAATGCCCCCCGTGGCAAACACCTGGATCCCAGCGGCATGCGCGGCGATCAGAGTCCCCGCAACCGTTGTGCCGCCGCTCAGCTTTTTAGAGATCGCTGCCGCAAAATCCCGCCGGCTGACCTTGAGCAATCCCTTGGTTGTTACCAGAAAATCGAGCTGGTCTTCATCCAACCCAATTTGAATGACACCGTCGATGACGCCAATCGTCGCTGGGGTTGCACCAAATTCGCGCACCTGAGCTTCCATATCTTGGGCGAGCTGCAAATTTTGCGGGTAAGGCAACCCATGGGTCAGGACGGTGGATTCGAGGGCCACAACGGGCTGATTGTGTTTTTGTGCCTTTGTTACTTTAGATAAAAAGCGAAAAGAATCCATAATCAGTTAATTCTCCAAATAGTTGGTATTATTTTATCAGTTGGGTAAATCAGATTATGCGGGCTTCAAGACTGCAACAACAACTCCGTGAACGTGAAAGCTTTCATCCAGGTGACCAAACTCCAAAATATTATACTTTTTATTCGTGCTCTCAGGCCGGAACTGAATAGTATATTTGGTTCTAACTAATCTTTTGAGTGTTGCATCTTCCCCGTGCCCCGAAACAACAACTGCTACAATATCGCCATTTTTGGCGAATGATTCGCGGCGCATCAGCACAAAATTTCCATCATCAATTCCTGCAAGATTCATGCTGTCGCCTCTTACTCTAAGAAAGAAGTAGCGTTCATTTTCTGATATTTTTATTTGATTTCCTGAATTTGCGTGCAAATTATGAACGTTATACAACCGATCATCTATCAGCAATTGGCTGGTTTTTGATTCGCTGTCTGGAAGACGTAGAGCATCATAAGGTGTTCCTGCAGGAATTTCAGCTAAGACAGGCCATTCAACCAGAAAAGCTTCTGGCAGATCCGTATCGTTTTTCTGGTGCGGAATTTTGCCATTCACCAAATCTTCATAGTAAGAAGTTGAAGCTTCCTCAGTTGAGGATGGTTCCGTGTTCTGCGCTTCTTTCTTATGATCAATATCGGTAATTTTTAGTTCCTGCGCACAAATCCATAATCCTCTTTTGTCAGGATGATCGATGGCATTCTGGAGATCTTTCCTCATTTTCTCAATAGTTTCTTCATACCATCTGATATGCTCAATATCCATAAAATGAAAATGTGCTGACCGAGATGCATAGATGCGAATGCATTCTCGCCAGGTCCGAATTGCTTCATTCTCAAAACCCGAAAGCTGCCAATAAACGCAGCCGAGCATCCAGCGCACGATACCTTCCTGGTGACGTTCCGAATAATATAACCCGGCCGCTACTTCTAATAATGCTGCCGAATTACTTAAATTTCCCAGCCGGCTAGCGGCGCAAGCACAGCATACTCTCGCTTCCGCCATCTCGTTACTTACGCCGTAGTCATCGCTAACGATTGGAATACGCTCTACAAGCTTCCAGGCTTCCAGCAGCTTCTTTTGATTAATACAATTTTCCAAATCTTTGACCAATTTTTGTATTGTTTTTCCTAAATAAGATTTATCACTTTCCGAATCAATCCCATTTAAGAAATCATGTGCTTGTTCAATTGTAAAATTCGCTTTTACCATCGCAAAATTCCCACATTTTTACTGCGTAGGAGGAGGCAATTCATCCGCATCTCCCCCCGTCAATAATCCACTCTGAGACATCCCTTCTATTAATTGGGCGGTCCTGGAAAGTATTATAGCCCGAATTGTTTTAGGGTCGCCTTTGGGACCACCCAACTTTTCAAATACTGACATAATGCTTTCGAGAATTTCAGCCTGCGCTTCGGCACGACCTTGCTCGAGATACGAAGTTCGTTTTGCATCTCCAAAGGCGCGTTTCACTTCAGCCAGGCCAGACCATTTTGCCCCCCAGACCTCTACCATTTGCTCTTCATAGCGTTTGTCAACTACATCAAAATGTCCGATATCAATCCACAGCAGTTCGGCACCCACATTTCGCAATCTGTTACGAGTGCCAGGGGAATTTATGCGTCTCATAATTTCCACACGCGAAGTCTCTCGGTTAAATTTAGGAGCATTGACAATATCAAATTGGTTTTCGCGTATGTAGTCAATTATGGTAGCATCCACGGCAATATTGACCATATTGTGCCAGGGTGTAATTCCAAATGCCCCCATAGATCGGCCAAAAACCATATTCAACACAGCCTGGTAAGAGAAGGGATTGGGTGCATCCTGGTTCTGGCGTGCTGCTTCACTAAATGCGCGTCCCGTTCGCAGTCTGTAGCCATAATTCACATCTCTGACGTTGATCGTTACGCCATCTTTGGTCGTGCCCATTGTCGACTCGATAAATCCCTGACGGTCATCCAAATTAATCGTCTCACTAATCTTCTCGAAGCGAGTTACGTAATTTGAGCCCTCCCCACAAACTCGCATGTCTCCATCGGCGCCCTCAAGCAACACCAGGCTGCCTGGCTGCACAATTAGATACCCAGGCCCTCCAACCCGATCAAGCAAATTGAATTCTCCCGGATCAAGCTGTCTTTCTCCATCCCGGATGGTCAGACGTGGATACCCCATGCCAAATATCAAAGCCCTTAGATATTGCCTTGCCTGACGCAAATTATCAAGATTGTGCACATAACGGATATAGTGAGATGCGAAATGGAATACTGCCAAAAATCCAAAGACCACCAAGATGTAATATCGATAACTTCGAACGATGAAGGCCAGTGACATTAATGCCAAATCAGGAATGCTATCTAGCATTCCTTGCCACCCTTTCCACCCATCAATAATAATCTCCGTATTGAAATCTTCGAACAATGCGCTGCCAACACTGCCCAACACCAAAATCAATCCGATCAAAATAATGATCCGGAGCAGGCCAGTCAGTCTTCCGCCTAACCATGGATTGGTTGTAAAAGTTTGTCTTTGTAACACTATAAAACCCTACATCATCGTTGCTTCATCTTAAAAGCAGTATCCGCAAACTGCGCATGAATTCAATAGTATCTCTGGGAAGTAATCGTTGGGTAGCAGGGTCTGCGGCAGCGGTTTCCAAAGCCTGAAATACACGCATCGCCATAGCTTCTTTTGAATAATCCCTGGCTTTTAAGATTTTGGAGAGCGCATAAATCATGTCGTGCTGCGCCTGAGATCGGGCAAGGTTTTTAATACGCATGGCCTGTAATTCATGGTCAGAGCGCACGATGGTTGCTTCTTGCTGCCAGGGCGCGCGCCACTGATCGTACAGATACAATCCCTGCACATCTGGAATGCTGGGCTTCAATTCTGTGAAACCAGCTGTGATGATTTTTATACCTCGCGACCGGATAGCTTTCCGAGCATTGAAATCTTGTTGTGGGTATTGTATCAACAGACTTTCGCGCAGCTCCTGGTCTTCTTCGATTGGCTTTCCATCGGCTCTTTCGACAAATTGATAAGCCAGGATTCCCTGATTGACCATTTCAAGGCGCAGCCGATTTTTAAAATCTTTCAGCGGATATGATTCAGGTTCATTGGGTAGGAAAAGCTGGTCGTACAGTTGCTCACTAAGCATCTCGCGGTACTTATTCACACTGAGATGAACGGGAATCTCCGGCCAATCAATCCTCTGCTCTCGCCAAACATCAAAGGGTCGTGCCGTAATCGCCGCGAAGACCCTTTGGGCGAAGAACTCGAACGGCCGCCAACCATTAGGCTCTTCCCGCGGCTGCTGGTTACCAAAACCTGCGCTGCGCCTGTATGACTGAACAAAGCGATGTGCATCAAGCTTGTCTTCAGGGTCAAGGATATCTTCCAAGGCATCGACCACTTGCAAGGGATATTTCCATTCGCCTTCTTTGGGCTTTTCATCACGCACTTTGATAACACGCAAATTCTCGGGCTGTTCCTCACCAACATAGGTGACTTTATAAACATCCGGTTTTTCACCCAGCGTGAATAATGCGAAGGCGACACTGTTGACCTCGATACCGTCTCTCGTATGCGCCTTGATTTCGGGTTTCAAGCGAATCTGCCTGCGCAAGTCAGCAACGCCGCGCAAACGCTCTCCGGGGCGCGTGAAGTTGATGCCCACATCCTCGGTGCGCATGGTTAAGTGTTCGCGCGGATGTCTGCCCATAATCGCCCTAATCAAGCCCCCTATGCAGCCAGGCTGAAAAGCTGTTCTTTCCAACACTATGGCGCTAACAGCATCCACCTTTGTAAAACCTGGGCCTACATCTCTGAAGGGGCCCTCACGTCGGGTCTCTTTACCTTCTTCGGCAAAGATGACCGGGCCATGACCGCCCATCAAGTAGGCAATCAAAAGGGTGAACACATCAGAGGAGAAGATTCTGCGGGTTGCGGGCAGTATTGTTCCGGAAGATAGTGCCAGCAACAGCAAAAGCGTCAACACAAACCCGCCAGCACTCCCCCAAACAAGCTGCCTGGCGTGACGCGTTCGTTGTGGATTTGAACCACCAAAAACCAACTCCCAAAAATTCGCCCTACCAGGCGATTCAACAAGACCTCTTTCTTCTAATTCTACATGCCTTAATACCTCAGCAATTTCCAATCCGCCAGTAGTTTCTCCATAAATGATATGAAAATCTCTGGGTTCATTGGGCGTCTTGTCGGTGAGAATCGTCAGAATTACATTGTCGCCAACCGAACCCAACTCATACGTATCTGTCCACGAAGGGTCCCGTCCCTCACCTGCGAAGTAGTAAATCTGTGCCAGGTTAGCTCCATCCGCAACGGCAAAAATTCTGGGGAGTTTCCCTTTTTCCGCGGAAGGAAAATTCTGCCCTAAGATCGACACATCTTTGGTGTCATTTTCAAATTTCTTTTCGTAGTCAAATACAATTTTCAAATTATTAGGATCTGAGATATCAATCACTCTGATACCTCTATCGCCACCCGCAATGAACACGTGCTTGAATTCTGATACGGAATTCAATGTGTTGTATAAATCAACTTTTTCAGGAATTGGGATGGGCTTGGGATTTCTTGGATTGACAATTCGATAAACTTCCATTTCGGCGTCGCCTTTTGCAACATAGATATACTCACCTTCAATGGTGATATCCTTGATGCCCCCTTCATAAGGTAGTGTTTGCACCTGGTGAATATCTTCCAGATTCGAAATATCTAGAATTGCTACGCCCTCGGAAGTTGCTACATAGGCATAATTGTCTTTTGCTTCGACGTCTACAGCGCCTTTGAGCTTTTTATATTCTGCCAACTTTACTGGGATGCCATCCTCTCCAATCCGAAATATATCTATCCCATTGTCCCCATTTGATAAATATATTCTATTTTCTCCTTTATTTTCGGCAATCGTGATGCCAATGGAATTTCCACTTGTTTCTTCAAATGCTACTATTTTGGGATTCTTGAACTCTGAAAAATCAACAACCCGAAAATTCTCAGTGCCATCCACGATATAAAGATAATTCCCCAACACGGCCACATCTCGTACTGACCACCCACCTGTTCTGGCCAATTCTTCAACCACTTCCCCATTTTCATTAATGCTGATTGCCAAAACCCCCTGCTCTTTGCTGCCACTAAAAATTAACTCATCATGTAGCGCTATTCTCGTGTACTCAATACTTGTATTGTCCTCTTCGTAATTTTCTATTAGTTGTGGAGATGTCGGATTTGAAATATCAAATATGCGGATCCCTTTCTTTTCTGGAAGCACAATCGCCTTTTTGCCGGCTAATACAATGTCAAGGATTGGTTCTTCGTTCGTCCAATAAAAATCTCTAATTTCTTGAGGGCTGTTCGGATTTTCAACATCGACAATTTTCATCCCCGAGGATTGGTCCTTTTCGCCACCCACAATAAATGCAAATTTCCTGAAGGTATTCTCTTTGACTTCAAATTCTTGCACATAAACTGCTCTGGCAAAAAAGTCTACTTCATGAGACGCTAACAACTGAGGATCAGCAGTGTTTTGAACATCAACAATTTGTAGTCCTTCGTAACCGGCAGCAATATAGGCGATATCTTCATCCTTGTCCAGGAATATTCCCTGGGCATCAGCTTCGCGGCTATCCTGATCGCTAAAAGGAACAGATCCCACATGGGGATCCATAATCCCACCTTCAAGTTGGACAATTTGTAAACCCTCTTTTCCAGCAGCTACATAGATCAGTTCATCTCTCACAACCAGGTCGTTAGCTTTTCCTCGAGTTCCTAATTGCAGCGCAATTTGCGGTGTTACATAGGATGATCGGCGGTCAAATACAAGAATATCTGCACTGTCCTCACTAGTTTCGTTGACAGCATAGAGATAGTTTTCATCAACATCAACTGCTTTGAGACAATTCATGCCCTCATTTTTTGTCTCAAAATTAGCAACTACAACTTTTCCATGCTCATCTTCCTTGTTTTTGATCTCTAGAACTGTCAATCCTTGATCACATCCGGTCAAATAAACGTATTGATCAAAGACAGCAATATCTTCCACCCTTCCAAGCACAATGCCCTTTTTGCCAGCTTTTAGTTCACTCTTATAATTTACATCAACAGCTTTAAGACCCCTACGGCCATCTGCCACGTACAAAAATCCATGTTCATCCTTGCTAAAATCCCAATATGTAATTCGAGTTGGATCACTAACACCCTGCTTGTTATTGGTCTCAATTATCCTCTCTATACGTTCAAGGTTTGAAATATCGTATACTTCAAATCCGGCGCCCTCGACCCCAACAAATGCATAATCACCATAAACATCCAGACTCTTGGCAACGCCTTCCATAGAGATGGATCCAGTAAGGTTAGTGGTTTCAAATGAAGGGTTATCGATCCAGCCCAACCCGAACTGTTCAGCAACTAAAAAGAGGTCCGATTCCCACAATGCAAAATCTCGAACAGGCATCCCAACGGATATGGATGTTCTTTTTTCAAGCTTTGTATTGTCAATAATTCTGTATATGTATACGTTGTTATCTATACCTATGGCATATACTTTGTTCCCCCCAGCCAGCACACGAGTGAGGCCAGCATCTGCAGGAAACGGACCGGCTAGGTTTTTGCCATCTAAAGAGAGGCTATATATCCCTCTTGACCCATCCGCAACATATACAGAACTTCCAAAAACAAATACATCCCTGGCATCGTTGATCTCCGGCACATGTTCGAACTTCTTCATCCTTTTAGGATCAGAAACATCAAGGATCAGCAAGCCATTACTTCCGTCCGCAACGTAGAGCAAGATTTTATCGGAATTGTCTTCTTCAGAACTGTTAACATTGATGGCTAAACCATAAGCAGCACCGAAAGTGTCGTACCGCCCAATTTCAAAAATATCATTTTTATATTTTTCTGAGACATCTAGGGCAGCAACACCGTGCTTCCCATACGATACAAACGCATACCTTTTCGAATTATCATATTTTTTGGTCTCTTCAACAGCCCCCTGAATAGTATTTACTTGCTGTGTTTCATCATTTTTCTGTTCAGGCTGCTTTGCCACCTCAACCTGTACAAATTCAACATCATATACAGGCTCTACTGGCAGCGAAAGGCCGAAGAATATAACCACGGAAGCGAAGCCTATAAGGAATGCCTGCACTGGCACCCTGCTGAAGAACGCTCTTATCCCCGACATCAAATTTTCATATCATCTCATTTTGATAACAACCGATTAATCTTACTCAAGCATACTTAATTCCGTTTGCAAAATACCAGATGATGTGCTTAAATACCCCGGTGCTTCTTCTATGTCAGTTAAGAAAATTCACTTTTTGAAGCACCTAAAGCAGTTTTCATTATACTATAGACAAGACTCCCCTTGGGACAAATACGCAGAATAATGTATTCACCAACCAAGGGACATTCGGAGGAAAAAATGACAGACTTTCCTGGAAAAGGCAAGGTCGCCGTAGTAAAAACATCCCCTGAAACCGTTCTCGATGACATTCAAGATGTCATGCAGAAAGCGGGTTTCCAAGAGGCGCTGCCGAAGGGCAACCAGACCGGGCTCAAAATCAACATCTCCTGGCAGACCTGGTATCCTGCCTGTTCGACAACTCCCTGGCAGCTCGATGGCGTCATCAAAACGCTAAAAGGTGCTGGATATGACGACCTCGTGGGTGTTCACAACGATACCGTGGTGGTCGATACTGCCGACGGGGAGCGCAATAACAAACATCGCTTCGTCACCGACGACAATGATGTGCCCTGTTTGTATCTCTACGAGCAAGATTTTGAATGGGTCCACTATCAACCCAAAGGGCGTCCCTTTTTGGTGCTCGACGAAGTTTTCCCCGAAGGCGTGCACATCCCCAAAGCGCTGATCGGCATGAATATTATCCAACTACCAACCATAAAGACACATGTCTTCACAACTATCACCGGGGCAATGAAAAACGCTTTCGGCGGATTGCTGCACCGTCACCGCCATTGGACTCACTCGGTGATCCACGACACTTTGGTCGATCTGCTCTCCATTCAGCAGGATATTCACCCGGGCATTTTCGCCGTAATGGACGGCACCTTTGCCGGAGACGGTCCCGGTCCTCGGGCAATGCGCTGGCATGAAAAAGATATCCTATTGGCCTCAGCCGATCAGGTCGCCATTGATGCCGTTTCTGCAAAATTACAGGGCTTTGATCCACTGAGTTTGCGCTTCATCCGTCTGGCCCACGAGATGGGCTTGGGCGTGGGCGATCCCAACCAAATCGAGATCGTGGGACACGATATCGAAAGCGAGCCTGATTGGGAATTCGTTCAGGAAGATACTTTTGCCAGCAGTGGCCAAAAGATGATCTACCACGGCTGGCTGAATTTCGTCGAAAAACCCTTGCTGCGCAGCCCCATTGTTCCTTGGGCCTACTTTGCCAGCAACTTCTACCACAATGTTTACTGGTACCCATTCGTGGGTCGTAAACGCGTTGAAAGCGCCCTGGATACCAAGTGGGGGCAGATGTTCAAGAACTACGGCGACGGCGAAGTTGTTATGCCTGGCGTGGAGCCTAAGACCATCAAGCAAGCTGTTGCCAGCCTGACCATTTTAGCTGCCGGAGCGGCTGGACTGGCATATCTTTTAGCTCGCAAATAATGTAACCTTTTACAAAAAGAAGAGAGCTAGGGTTGGAACACTAGCTCTCTTCTTTTGTCTGAATTCAAATGCCAACTGAGAAAGCCTCATCCCTGACACGCCGATTAATATTCGGATTACTATTTGGCTTCATCGTGATGATCGCGCTGACGCTCATCGCAGATCTTCGCCAGGTCAGTGAGCGCGTCCTGACCTTCAAGTGGTCGCTGTACCCTTGGGTCATGTTGCTGACCTTATTCAACTATTTGCTGCGCGGCTATAAATTCCACTTCTACCTGCGGCAGGTCGGCGCCAGTGAAATTCCCATCAAGGAAAGCTATCACCTCTTTGTGGCCGGATTCCCCCTGGCAGTGACACCTGGGAAAGTCGGTGAGGTGCTCAAAGGCGTTTGGATCCATCATCGTACAGGAGTCTCAACGGCTAAAGGATTGGCCGTTGTTGTCGCTGAACGTATTAGCGACGGGTTGGCCGTTTTACTGCTCTCAACGTTGGGTGTGATCGCATACCCCCAGTATTGGCCGGGGTTTGTATTCGTATTGATCGTTTTGTTGGGCGTGATCGTGATCTCCCAAATTCGACCCATGGCGCTGGCCTTGTTGGAGTTCTCCAAGAAGCTGCCCATCATCAAGCGGTTTTCATCCGCGCTGATCGAATTCTACGAAGGCAGTTTTGCGCTTTTCAAACCAACAGCTACAATCATGGCCACAGGTCTTGGGATGGTATCCTGGCTGGGCGAAGGCATCGGTTTCTACCTGATCTTGCGAGGACTAGGCCTTCCGCCTTCAGGGGAAACGCTTTCAATTGCGGTTTTCGTTCTGGCATTTTCCACTGTGATTGGTGCGGTTTCGGCTTTACCCGGCGGCCTAGGCGCGGCGGAGGCATCCATTGCCGGAATGCTGGCACTGATTCTAGGGTTGAGTACGGATACCGCTGCAGCAGCCACCTTATTGATCCGCTTTGCAACCTTGTGGTTTAGTGTTCTGTTAGGTTTGATTGCCTGGGCATTCTCCCGTGAGTTGTTGGGGCTGAAACCGCAGATCGACACAGGCGGGCCGGAGGCCAAAACTGACGAATTCTGATGATCTGATCCGCGTTGATTTTCACTGTCACACAATCTTTTCTAGCGACAGTTTATCTACCCCCGAGCAGCTACTCACGGCTTGCCGTCGTAAGGGCATCGACAAGGTTGTGATCAGCGACCACAACACAATCGAAGGAGCACTGCGGGCAAAAGAGCTTGACCCCGATACTTTTATCATCGGGGAAGAGATTCTCACCACCGAGGGAGAGCTTTTGGTAATTTTTGTCCATGAAGAAATTCCCACCGGCCTGACTCCTAAAGTAACCATAGATCGATTGAAAGAACAGGGCGCTTTCATCAGTGTCTCGCATCCTTTTGATAAGCTGCGCAAAGGGCATTGGACACCCCATGCGCTGCAAAAGATCTCGCCCCATATCGATGCCATCGAAACATTCAACGCCCGCTGCTTGTGGCCTGGGTTCAACTGGCAGGCTGGTAAATTCGCTCGTAAATACAACCTTCTAGGTACCCATGGTTCCGATGCCCATACCCCATTCGAGGTAGGGCGCGGCTCACTGCTGCTGCCCCCTTTCGATGATTCGCAATCATTAAGAGAAGCGCTAAAACACGCAGTTAGCCCCCAATTGATATTATCAGGAATTGGCGTGCGATTCTTTTCTCGATATGCAGTCTGGAAAAAACGAAAATCCTAAACCAGGCTCCGGTAAAAATTCTCGGCATCCCCCATTACCATCGAATAATCCGCTCGCTCAGCAATCAACTTCAAGTTTTGCGCCCGCGCTTGCTCACGAAGCTCATCATCTTGGAGTGCTGTAAGAATGGCATCGGCCAAGGCTTTTGGATCTTTGGGGTCAACCAGCAATCCATTCTCCCCATGCGAGATCCATTCTCGCAACGATTCGATATCTCCCACAATTGGGAAGCAGCCACATGCCAGGGCCTCTAACAATGCATTTGGCGTGCCATCATGCGTGGTGATCGATAAAACGATCTTCGATCGACGAAAATTACCTGCCATTTGAAGTCGGGTTAGGGATGGCTGCAGTTCCAAAGATTTCCCTACGCCCAAACGGGAGGCCCAATTCTCAGCCTCAGGCTGGTTCTGCATATTTGGGCAGGTGAACTGCACTTTGGGCTGTTCCTGCAATACAAGGGGGATGGCCTTGAAGAATGTCTCATTTTGAACATAGGCGCGCATTCCCCGAGGGTTGACCACGATGCTTTCCAAGACTTCTTCGCGGGGATAGAAAATTTGTGTTTGAATCCCCCCAGCGCCAGGTAATACTATCCCAGGCTTTTGGTTTGAAAATCCCCATTCCAGTGCCAGAGCTAAGTCGCGTTGGCAATCCGTATGTAATGCATCCGCGTATTTCATCGTCTGCTGCGTAAGCCTTGTTAACCGCCGAGTCGCTGGCGCATGAAGAGTGAAATCGTTGCCCCACACAGAGACCAGAAGCGGCGGGCGAGGTGCTGGTAGAGATTCTGCCGCAATAGCAGCCAGCATGCCTTCATAAGGGATACGCATGGCATGGATCAGATCGGGTTGGATCATGGAAATTAGAGATTGGAATTTGGATGCAGCATCAGGTAGACTTCGAGGAATGAAATGATGTCTCAACCAGGTTCTTACGGTTGGAGTCGCCAATTTTCTTAGCATGCCCCCTTTCCCTCCAGTACTCTTACTCCCTTGCTCAACAGCTCCACTAAATGCTACTGGTAGGTATGTGAAAGAATCGAGCTCAAGATCGGGTTCTCCTGGATAGAGAGAAACCAGGTGTACTTCATGTTCGCCCTCGACAAAATATCGCATCCAATTATGCGCAATCTGAGAACGACCGTCTGCGACAAATAATATCTTCATTTGGCCTTCCCACTTGTAACACGGATCATGGCCTGAATAAATGCATCCACCATGGCTTCAAGATTTATCTCTTCACTGACAATGCGAAAAGATTCCAGGCCCATTTTTCGCAAGCCAGGAATGTCCGATAAGGCTTCGGCTAAAGCATGATTAAAATCGAGCTGGTCCCCAGGCATAACCTGCCAGCCGTTCTCAGGGCGTACCAGGTCATCCTGCGTGCCATCACCTTTGGCAACAATCACGGGCAGCGCAAAGCTCATCGCCTGCTGCACTGCTAAACCTCCCGTCCCTGGCAGCGCGAATAAATCAGCCATCTCAAAGAAAGGTTTGGCCTCAGCCCCAAATTTTGCACCAAGGAATTCTGCCTGCGGATAAATTTTTTCTGCGATATTTTCAAATTCCTCTCGAGCAGGACCATCCCCCACAATGAAGACCTTAGGCCGCAATTCTTTTGACAAAGCCGCGCACGCCTGAAACAGTATGTCTAATCGTTTACGTTTCTGTAATCTGCCGACAAACATCACAATTGCAGATTCGTCAATCTTATTGGGCCGTGTGGGCGCCGGCCCAATTGGACGTCGCATTGCAGAATTGGTTGCCACATAGATCCTGTCTTCAGGGATGCCCAGCGCTTGGTATTCAGCCGCCCCTATATGGCTATACGCAATCAGCCCATCCAGAGAGTGCAAATACGAAACTCGGTTCCAACGACGTATGGGAGCAAAGATACCCCCCAGGGTCGGCGCGCCCAGCCCCCACCCCAGCACCGGGCGTCCACGCGCTTTCATCCAGCGAACTGCCAGGCGATTGCTCAGATATCGGGGGTTAGCCTCTAAGATCAAAACATCGGGATCAGTTTCTTCAAGCCACTCGACCAACCCCTCCTGCCAGCATAAATAAAACTTCGATGAGGGATCACGAAAATGAAGATTGCGCGCCGGGTAATAGTAAGCACTTTCAAGGCTATCGGCAGGTGGAATATTCTCCACAGACAGGGCTTGGCCGGCAAACAGGCTCAAACCACCTTTGCACGAATCCGCCAGAAGATCAAAAAACGGCGCTCGGTAGAAAGGCAGCACGCGCTGCTGGATTGCAACGCGACCTGGAAATTGGGGATTGGATGCTAGGCTCATGGGAATGCGATTAGATAGGATTTCCAATCCAGATCGTCCAGCGAGGTCACGCTGGGGTAGGTAGATTGCATGCGAGCAATTTGGTATGCTGCATTCTCGAAAGATTCCCAGGCAATTTTTGCAGCCTCGGGGCCGTGAAGTTCCAGGAAAACCAAGGGACGTGCTTCATTCAGTAATCGCTTCATCCCTGGGAGGGCCAACACTTCGCCGCCTTCGATATCCATTTTGACAATATTTGGCGCGCGATTCCCCTCTCGGTAAACAAAATTATCCAAAGAATAACCTGGGACTTCAATTGCATTCACATGCCCTTTCATACGGCCAGCCGATCCTTGGGCTTTTCCCATAGCCCCTGAAGGTCCCATCAAGAATTTGACTGGACCTGAATCAGCTCCAACCGCTGCATGAATAACACGAATGTTTTGAGCCAAGCTATTCATCCCCACATTCTTCAACAAGCGTTCGATGTTCGAAGGCAGTGCCTCAAAGGAAATTACCTCTCCGCCATTACCTACAGCTTGTGCAAGCATCAAAGTTATGTATCCGATATTTGCACCCACATCATACGCCACCCAACCAGGCTCAACCAAATCCCTGATGGCGGCCTGCAATTCAGGCTCATATGTGCCCAGCCAATAATCCTTCTCAGACTGCAAATCGAGAGACATTTTCATGCCAGCCAATTCTCCGGCTGAAATTTCGACCTCGGTCAATCCGCTTGGCGCGGCCAGATTGAGAACTTGACGAATAGTTTTAGCTGCTGGTCTAAACTCATACAAAGAATTGATGACAAAACCAGGAAGATATTTTGATATTCTAGATGCTAACCAAAGAATTGATTTCTTTACCACAAAGACACCAATCACAAATTACTAATTGATGTTACGCAAGCTAAAGAGAATCTCCCTGAAAATAGGGGGTGGGGGCTTCGCCCCCGACCCCCTATTTCCAGGGAAAACTCGCTACGTGTGCGCAACATGAGTTACTAACTAACAAACCTGGACCAAGCTCCTTATGAACAGAATATGCAGCAATTACAATTGCACTTGCAATAGCATCGTATTTCTTGGACAAAGGTTCAAAATTCATTGTTTCCTCCCAATTTACCACAATGCGTTGAGATTACAATCTCATAATTTTTGGATCTCTAGGAATCGCCGTAGTAAGAGGCCACATTTTGGGGTATGGGAGGTTTCTCACGGTAATTCCCAAAGAGCCTAATTATTTCTTAGAGGCTTTGTGACTTAGTGGTGACTCAAATCATCCAAATACAAATCCACCATCCGGTCTACACCAAAAACCTCTTCTGCTCGCTGGCGTGCAGCAGGCCGATATTGCTCTACATTTTTCAGGATCTCTGCTGCACTTTGTGCTAAAGCTGGGATATCAGGCGAGTCTAATACCCATGGATTGCCGCCATAAGGCACCACGCGGCCGGCCTTGCCAGCAACCAGCTCTGGTAAAGCGCCCGTGTCAAAAGAGAGCACGGGCAACCCACACGCCAAGGCTTCGATAACCGAGTTGGGGCAGGCGGCATTGATGTCAGATGCAAACAGCAAATGGGCGGAGCGATCAATTTCGGGGATTTCATCTGGCGAGACCAGTCCCCGCCATACAATGGGCGGATCGGTCGTATCCGCGTACTTCTGCTTGACGCTCTCAGATACCCGACCAACAACCATCAATTCTACTGGTTTCCCCAGGTATTGGGCGTGCTTTTCATTCAATAGTGATACGAGCTGAACGGCTGATTCCAAACCCAGTTCGTAACCGCCCATCAGGCTGCCTTCTACCATCAGGACCCGCAAGCGATCCGTCGGAAGCTGTGAGCGCCCTTCAGGGTTGTAAGCATCCAAGTCGACCCCGTTATAAACAACGCTGCTCGTCACGGGCGTGGGACCGTGGACTCGCTCCCACCAAACCCGCGAGAATTCGCTCTGGTAAATGATATGGTCCGCCAGTTGGGCGCGGATTATTCTCAAAATCAGGTTGCCATATTCTGCACGCAAATAATGTCGTAAACCGGTATTCAATTTTCTATGCAGCCAGTTCATGCCATTTAAGCGCTGTACGATGCGCGTACCGCGCGGTTTGGCACGCCACAAACCCAATAAATCTCGCGTGCCGCCGATGACAAGCACGCAGTCGCAATGCGCATCTCCCAAATCGCCTGATGCCGTGATGCCGCGTGATTTCAATCCGGCGACAAACTTATCCCGGAAGGAAACCATCCCCCCAACACCAGACACATTTGGAACGATACAAATTTGCTTCACGTTTAGCGTTTTCCAATACAGCGTGCCGGGATACCGGCCCAAATTTCATTTTCCCCCGTAGACTCCAGCAAGACCGCATTGGCACCCAGAACCGTGCCCCGGCCAACACGCAGCACCCCACTTTTGCATAATACCTTCGATCCAGGCGACAATATGACGTCATCTTCGATAACGATACCCTCGAACTTCGATTCTGACATCGGTTTGTGAATATCAGCCCGCCCCAGGCTAACCCCAGGGTAAATCTTAACCCGATTGCCAATCACTGCCTTAGAGTGGATGACAATCCCAAAGCCGCTGTGAGCTAGTTCCAGGTCCTTACCAATAGGCACTGAGCGCGGCAGCTCAATGCCAAATATCTTCAATAAATAATATGCCACCTGACCCAAGACAGGCCAGGTTCGAGCATATGCAAGGGACGTTACAAAATCGCGGGACATCTTTCAGTGTGTAGTGTGTAGTGGTTAGTGGACAGTTGTTAGTAGTGAGTGACTATCCAACAATTATTCAGGTTTTTCAAATCTCAAAATCGCATCAACGATGCGTTTTGCCGACTGGCCGTCGCCATAGGGGTTAACGGCTTGGGCCATCTGCGCGTGGGCCTCATTATCATCTAAGAGTCGACGGGTTTCACGGATAATTTTCTCTGGGTTCGTGCCAACCAGTTTTACAGTCCCCGCTTCGAGGCCCTCTGGTCGTTCGGTGACTGCCCGCATTACCAGCACGGGCACACCTAATCCGGGAGCTTCTTCTTGTAAGCCCCCAGAATCAGTCAGCACTAGCGCGGAGTTCTTCATCAAATGCACCATAGGAAGATAATCCAATGGATCGAGCAAGGTAACATTGGGAATATCTCCAAGATAACGGCGTACGGGCTCCTGAACATTAGGATTCAAGTGTACGGGGTAAACAAACTGAATCGAATCTCCATAGATCTGGGATAGCTGCCGGATAGCAGAGCAAATGTTTTCAAGCGGCTGGCCGAAGTTTTCACGGCGATGAGCGGTGACAGTGACCAATGCGGCCTTGGATGGATCAATGCCCAGTGTAGATATATCGAACGCTTTTTGAGAAACCCAATGCAGTGCATCTATGACCGGGTTGCCTGTAACAATAATCTGTTCAGCGGGGATATTCTCACGCAGCAAGTTTTGGCGCGACCAATCTGTTGGCGCAAAATGCAAATCAGCGGTCACGCCCGCTACACGGCGGTTGATTTCCTCTGGGAAGGGCTGCCACTTATCACCGGTGCGCAAACCCGCTTCCACATGGCCCACTTTGATGCGATGATAATAGGCCAACAATGCAGCAGATATCACCGTGGTAGTATCCCCCTGTACCAAAACCCAATCAGGTTTCAGATCAGCCAAAATGGGGTCAAGATTCTCGAAAACACGCGCCGTCATTTGCGCCAGGGATTGATTGGGGCGCATTAGATCGAGATCGACATCCGGTTTTATCTCAAACAAGTCTAAGACCTGGTCAAGCATCTGACGGTGCTGTGCGGTGACGCAAACCAGAGATTCAACCTGGGGGGTTCGCTCCAGCTCGAGCACCACCGGTGCCATTTTGACCGCTTCTGGGCGGGTGCCAAAAATTGAGAGAATGCGCATATGAAGTGATTAGTGGGTAGAAGATAGTGGTTGGTGGTCGGCGCCGACGCCCAGGCGCGAAAGTGTGAATCCCGCGGCTTCCCAAACAGCAGCGTCCCAGCCGTTAACAGCATCAATGGCGAGTCGGGCGTCGGTTTTGGCAGCTACATCCTCGGGAACAAGATCCTTCAAAGGGGCGTGCGCCACTAAAAATAACAGCGCATCGGCTCCGCTCAACCCAGCCTCCAATGTCGGTGCCATGGAAAACCTGGAGAATTCGGCATCCAGCTTATAAGGCTCATAGGCTACAACTTCAGCCCCAGCATCTACCAATCGGTTGGCGATATCCACCGCGGGGCTTTCACGCAGATCGTCCACATCGGGCTTATACGCAAGACCCAAAACACAAATTCGTTTTCCATCCACCGTACCCAGGGACTCTTGCAACAGATCGACCACAAATTGGGGCTGGGCATCGTTGACATTCCGCGCAGTTGCGATCAGGGGCGTGAGATCAGGCGCGGTCTCAACAAAAAACCAGGGATCGACGCTAATGCAATGGCCGCCCACTCCAGGCCCAGGACGCAGGATATCGACGCGCGGATGACGATTGGCAAGTTCGATGGCCTCCCAAACATCGACGCCAAAGCGATCGGCCAGACGAGAAAACTCGTTGGCAATGGCAATATTTACATCGCGATAGGTGTTCTCCATCAGCTTGACCATTTCGGCAGTTGTGGCAGTTGTGCAAATTATTTCCCCTCGCACAAAGGTGGCATAGAGATCGCGGCCGGCATCCGCCGAAGCCTGATCGATGCCGCCAATTACGCGGGCGTTATCGATCAGCTCGCGCAGAATTTGGCCGGGCAGTACGCGTTCGGGAGAATACGCCAAATGGAAATCGGACCCCGCTTTGAGGCCAGATTTTTCCAGAATGGGTGAAATAACATCAACAGTGGTACAGGGCGGTGAAGTTGATTCCAGGACCACAAGATTTCCCGACCTTAGATGAGGAACTATGGCTTCACTGGCCGAAACCACATATTCCAGATCTGCCTTTTTGCCTTCTTTAAAGGGTGTTGGAACCGCGATGATGAAGGCGTCCGCAGCCTCAGGCTCAGTAGAGATCGTCAGGTTGCCCGATTTGAATGCCGCTTGAAAAAGCGTGCGCAATCCAGGTTCGTGAATGTGTACACCACCATTTTGCAGCGTATCGACGACGCGTTGATTGACGTCAATCCCGACAACCTGCACACCATGGGTTGCAAATGTGCTTGCAGTAGGCAGGCCAATATAGCCCATGCCCAGAACGCAAATTTTGTTGAATTTCATTTTTTTTATCCGATGAACGCTAAATCAGATCAAATTCATGACTGTGGCCCGCTGACCGCGGTTCACTTCTTCTGTTTACTGATCTTGGCCCAGGTATCACGGAGCGCAATTGTGCGGTTGAATACCAAGTCATCTTTTGTAGAGTTTACATCCGCACAGAAATATCCCCGGCGCTCGAATTGGAAGAGATCGCCTGGCTTTGCATCAGCCAGCCCAGGCTCAAGCTTACACTTTGGTAGGATGGTCAGTGAATCTTGATTCAAAAAATCAATGAAATCTTCTCCGGCATCAGCGTCGAAATCCATGGGGTCTTCTTTGGTAAAGAGACGATCATAGAGGCGGATCTCCGCATCGATGGCATGGGGCGCTGAAACCCAATGAAGCGTTCCACGCACCTTACGGCCATCGGGAGCATAACCACCTTTGGTCTCCGGGTCATAGGTACAATGGACCTCGATGACCTCGCCATTTTTATCCTTGACGAAGTCTTGGCAGGTGATGAAGTATCCGTAGCGCAGGCGCACTTCGCGACCAGGCCCCAGGCGGAAGTATTTTCTGGGAGGATCTTCGCGGAAATCTTCGCGCTCGATGTAAATCTGGCGCGAAAATGGCACTTTGCGCGTCCCGGCGCTGTCGTCCTCGGGGTTGTTGATTGCATCCAATTCTTCTACTTGCCCCTCAGGATAATTGGTGATGACCACCTTCAAAGGATTGAGAACAGCCATGCGGCGCTCGGCGCGGATATTCAAATCCGCACGCACACCAGCTTCCAAGAGAGCGACATCCACCATGTTGTAATTTTTGGCAATACCCACCTTCTGGATGAAATCTACAATCGCCTCGGGCGGATATCCACGACGGCGCATACCGCGTAAGGTGGGCATACGCGGGTCGTCCCAACCGCCTACCAGACCATCATCCACCATACGGCGCAGATAACGCTTGCTCAAAACTGTATAAGATAAATTCAGGCGAGCGAATTCGATTTGTCGAGGAACAAATTCGCCTAATTCTTCCAGGAACCACTCATATAACGGGCGATGGGCCTCATAGCCGATATCGCACAATGAATGGGTGATCTTCTCCATGGAGTCGTTCTGACCATGAGACCAATCGTACATCGGGTAGATGCACCATTTATCACCAGTACGGTGGTGCGGCGGCTCATGGATGATACGATACATGGCAGGATCGCGCAGGTTGATATTTCCCGAAGCCATGTCGATCTTTGCCCGCAGAATTCGACTGCCTTCAGGGAATTCGCCATTCTTCATGCGCTCGAGTAAATCCAGATTCTCTTCGACTGAACGGTCACGATAAGGGCTGTTGATCCCAGGCTCTGTTAAAGTCCCGCGATTACGGCTGACCTCCTCTGGGCTCTGATCGTCGACATAGGCCTTGCCCTTTTTGACCAGTCGCACTGCCCACGCATACAACTCGTCGAAATAATCTGAAGCATAGAATTCTCGATCCCCCCAATCGATGCCCAGCCATTTGGCATCTTCCTTGATCGCTTCGACAAATTCAGTTTCTTCTTTGGCAGGGTTGGTATCGTCAAAGCGCAGGTTCAATTCTCCGCCAAAATCTACTGCCACTAAATAATCGATTAGAAAAGCCTTGGCGTGACCAATGTGTAAATAGCCATTCGGTTCAGGTGGCAGCCGCGTGCGCACATAATCAAAGCGTCCCTTATCTAAATCATCTTTTACGGCTTCACGGATGAAATCCGTTGAAGTTGTTGATTCACTCGAAGTCATAGGTTTTTCTGCCTCTCACGCTCTACATTTCGTCAAATTTTAACACAAAAGGGATAGGTGTCATTGTGATCACCCTAAGTATGGGAGTAGTGATTTTCGTGGTGTTCACTATTCAGGGTATACAAACGTCTCCACTGTCATTCCGAGCCGCCGAAGGCGCGCAGCAGGCGAGCGAGGAATCCCGGGTATCCGACTTTCCTTGCTAATCGCTCGTTAGGGATTCTTCACTTCGCTACGCTGCGTTCAGAATGACATTTACGGTGCTTTTGTGCCACATATGGACCTGGATTGACAAATCCAGACCGAGCACCCCGGACATTCCCAAAGGCTTACCTGTTTTTCTATAGAGAATTGCAATGAGTGAGTCCCTTACCAACGCGATTCATATTAACCTTAAGAATCGATCATAAAGATTTCATAAAATCAAGTTACCTTCCTTGACCGGTGCTGCTTACCCGTGATAAAAAAGTGTACTATGCGTATGAAGCGAGCCCACCGACGTCACAAGCATTCCAACTCCAATTGACCGGAGGCATCACCACGCGCAGCAGCATTCATTGATCTCAATTAAATTATGCCCCAGGTATCTAGCCGGGGGTTTTGTTTTTCTCACCTAATCCCAAAGGAGAGCAGATATGAGCAGCAAAAATAATCGCAGTCCGCCCTGAGGCAAGCATTACGAAAACATTGCACCACACTCGAGGTAGGCATCGCTGATATGATGAATATTTCACGATTCCACCCTTGCATTTTTTTTCAAGTTAGTCTATCCTCTGGTGTGTCGTTTTTGGGGAGATTCCCCAAATCTATCCATTTATTCCTAGTAAAGGAGAGAGTTGTATTATGAAGAAGATCCTTTGGATCCTGACGCTGCTTCTGGCAGCATCACTCGTCTTGGCGGCATGTGCCCCCGACGAGCCTGAAGTTGTAGAAACTGAAGGCTTCGGCGAAGTCACCATTGCCGTTGAGAACGCCTACCTGCCCTTCAACTACATCGATCCCGATACCGGCGAAGCCACCGGTTGGGATTATGAGATCTGGGACGAAATCTGCGAGATGATTGGCTGTACCCCAGTCTATGTTGAAGCCGCTTGGGAAGGCATGATTCAGGCCGTGGCTGATGGTCAATATGACGCCGCTGGTGATGGCATCACCATCACTGAAGAACGCGCCGAAATCGTGGACTTCTCCGATGGTTATGTTGCCATTGAACAGCGCCTATTGGTTCGTATCGATGAAGACCGTATCGAGAGCATCGATGACATCGTCGCCAACGAAGAACTCAAGCTGGGTACCCAGACCGGGACTACCAACTACGAGACCGCTTCTCAGTACCTTGCTGAGGACCGCATCGAAGCCTTCGAGCAGTTCCCCTTCGCCGTTCAGGCGCTGATCGCCGGCGATATTGATGCCGTGATCATCGATGAGGTTGCTGGTCAAGGCTACCTGGGTGAAAACGCCGACGCTCTAAAGCTTGTTGGCCCTTCACTCTCAAGCGACGAATTAGGCTTCATTTACCCCAAGGGCAGTGAGCTCGTTGGCCCCGTCAACGAAGCACTGGCTACCCTCAAGGAAAATGGCTTCCTTGCTGAACTCAACAAGAAATACTTCGGACCTGACTTCGACGTTACCTATGACGATCTCTTCCCGCCTGAAGAGCCTTCATTCCTGGCCTGCCAGGTGACGGATGTTGGCGGTATTGACGACAAGTCGTTCAACGCCACCGCCTGGAAAGGTATGGAAGACGCCATGGCAGACTTCGGTATTGCTGCTAAGTACCTGGAGTCCCAGCAGCAGACCGACTACGAAGTCAACATCAACGCCTTTGTCGAAGAAGGCTGTGATTTGATCATGTCCGTCGGCTTCTTGCTCGGTGACGCCACCGCAGCTGCAGCTGGCGCCAACCCCGACCAGTTGTTCGGCATCGTGGATGTCAACTGGCTGGCCGCCGACAACTTGTACGGCTCCGGCTTTGCCATTAACGAGGCCACCTTCTTGGCTGGCTACCTGGCCGCTGGCATGACCCAGACCGGCGTGGTCGCCACCTATGGTGGCATCCAGATCCCCCCTGTGGAAGTCTTCATGGATGGCTTCGTACTTGGCGTGGAAGCGTACAACGCTGCCCACGACACCGATGTCACCGCTTTGGGTTGGGATTATGTTGCACGCAATGGTCTCTTCGTGGGTAACTTCGAGAGCACTGATGACGGCCGCACCATGGGCGAGAGCCTGATGGACGAAGGCGCAGACATCATCATGCCGGTTGCAGGCCCTGTGGGTGCTGGCACCCTGGCAGTGATGGAAGAGCGCGGCGCTGGCTGGATCATCGGCGTGGACAATGACTGGGCCGTGGCTTTCGAGAGCCAGGCTGAGTACGTTTTGGCCTCTGCTTTGAAGAACATGGACCTGTATGTCTACGAGACAATTCGGGCCGCCATGGACGGCTCCTTCGCTGGTGGCAACTACCTGGGCACCCTCGATAACGGTGGTGTTGGCCTGGGTTATGGCACTGTTGAAGTTCCCGATGATCTCAAGGCCGAAATCGATGCTCTGGTTCCCCAGATCGTCGCTGGTGAAATCCCCACCGTGCCAACTGAAGAAATGTTGACTCCTGTAACCACCTTGGGCACCGAAGAAGATCCCATTGTTTGGGCAGTGGTTCCCTCAGGTGAGACCGAGCGCGTTGTCGCCGGTTTCGAGCAGG
>CAYQQX010000050.1:0-26627 GCA_964419495.1 uncultured Anaerolineales bacterium | reverse complement strand
CTGGCAAAGTGTTGGCACTAAAATCGGCAAAGTTGTCCGGTTGTCGATCGTCGCCTTTATTCATCCGATGTGACGATTGACTTATCGAAAAATGAAAATACGATCCATAAATCTTCGGTGGAACCCTGGCGTGTGACCCTTGTTGATACTGGTGAAGCGACAATGACCGGTGGCAGAATAAAGCGCGTTCGAGAACATATTGGGGACGAATCATTTTGCTTGACTTATGGGGATGGGGTCAGTGATATCGATGTCGGTGCTTTGATCCAATTTCATAAAGACCAGGGTGTGCGGGCAACCCTAACGGCTGTTCAGCCTCCTGGTAGATTTGGGGCATTTCCTATGGATGAAGATCAGGTGCTGATCAATCGTTTCAGGGAGAAGCCTAAAGGGGATAACGCCTGGATCAATGGGGGTTTTTTTGTTTTGGAACCTGAGGTGATCGACCATATTGAGGGTGATACTACCATTTGGGAGCGAGAGCCTTTACAAAACCTGGCTGCGAGTAATAATCTCGCGGCTTATCGTCATACCGGCTATTGGCAAAATATGGACACCCTTAGGGACAGAATGGTTCTGGAAGGCCTGTGGGATAGTGGGGTGCCACCTTGGAAGGCATGGTAACAAGGAGTATTGCAGAATGAAGGTTTTTGTTACAGGCACAGAGGGATATATTGGTGTCATGCTTGCCCATCAGCTGCTAACACGCGGCTTTGATGTGATCGGTTTAGATACTGGTTTTTATCGTGCCGGGTGGCTATATTCGGGGGTTGATCGCAGCCCAGCGTGGGTTCGCAAGGATATCCGCCAGGTCACCGTGGATGATCTGCGAGGGGTAGATGCAGTCATTCATTTGGCAGAGTTATCCAATGATCCCCTGGGGCAGTTGAATCCAGAAATCACCTTTGAAATCAATCATAAAGGTTCATTGAGATTGGCAAAATTGAGCAAAGAAGCGGGTGTTTCAAGATTCGTATATTCATCTTCTTGCAGTGTTTATGGGTTGGGTTCGGACGATTACCGCACTGAAGGTTCGCAAACAGATCCACAGACGGCCTACGCCAAATGCAAAGTGCTCGTTGAGCGGGATGTATCCTCGTTGGCTGATGATGATTTCTCACCTGTTTTCCTGCGCAATGGAACCGCCTATGGCCCTTCACCAAGGATGCGCTTTGATATCGTCTTGAATAATTTGACTGGTTTAGCGTGGACAACGAAGGAGATTGCCATGACCAGCGATGGGTCTCCTTGGCGCCCAATGGTGCATGTGCTCGATATTTGTGAAGCCATGATTTGCGCAGTAAAAGCACCCACAGAAAATATCCATAATCAAATTTTTAATGTTGGTGATACCAACGAAAATTACCGCATTCGTGAAATTGCCCTGATTGTCAAGGAAATTTTCCCGGGCTGCGAGGTTACCTTTGGGCCCAGCGATGGCGATGATCGTAGCTATCGTGTTTCTTTTGAAAAAGCTAAATCCCAATTACCTGGATTTGAGTGCCAACGCACTGTAAGGCAAGGCGCTGAACAGCTCAGGAGTATTTTTGAAGCTATCGACATGACCAGGGATGATTTTGTCTTTCGTGGATATACTCGCTTGAAGCAGTTGGAGTACCTGATCAGTACCCAACAAATAGATTCAAGCCTGTTTTGGAATTAGGAGGCTGCAGTGAAATTCACCAAACTAGAGCTCAGAGATGCCTACCTGGTTGAATTGGAAAAACGCGGCGATCAGCGCGGATTTTTCGCCCGACTTTTCTGTCAAGATGAATTTGAAGAGCACGGGTTAGTGGCCGATATGGTTCAAGCCAACGTATCTTTTAGCAAAGTCAAAGGTACACTGCGGGGTTTGCATTACCAGGATGAGCCTTTCGCAGAAACTAAGTATATTCGCTGCGTAAAAGGGGCCATTTACGATGTCATTATCGATATTCAGCCCGACTCTCCGACGTTTATGCAGTGGCTGGCATTTGAATTGACAGCCCAAAACTATAAAATGCTCTACATCCCAAAAGGCTATGCACATGGTTTTCAGACATTAGAGCCAGATACCGAAGTAACCTATTTGGTTTCAGAGTTTTACGCCCCCGAAGCTGAAGGTGGTGTTCGTTATAACGATCCTGCTTTTGGAATTAATTGGCCAGTGGGTGTTACAGAGATTTCCGAAAAAGATCGCACCTGGCCTGATTTCATGGTGAAATAAGAAATCATGATAATCGTCGACAAAGCTTTAGAGCACAGACAAGATGCTGGCAACCCTATACGCGTGGGGATGGTTGGTGCCGGGTTTATGGGGCGCGGAATTGCATTACAGATTCTCAATGTGGTGCCAGGTATGGAATTGGTGGCCATATCCAATCGTCAACTTGAGAGTGCTCGCAGAGCTTATGCTGAGGCCGGTGCAGATCGTATCTTCGAAGCGGAGACCCAAGCCCAACTCGAGGTGAATATTGCAGAGAACAAGTTCAGCATTACCGAGGATGCTAATCTGTTAGCTCAGGCAGAAAACATCGATGTGCTGTTGGAAGTCACCGGTAGCTTGGAGTTCGCAGCTGGCGTTGTTCTGGAGGCGATAAAACAACAAAAGCACATCGTCTCGATGAATGCTGAACTGGATGGAACCGTTGGACCCATTCTCAAAGCATATGCAGAGCGTGAAGGTGTTGTTTACACCAATGTTGATGGCGACCAGCCGGGTGTCATTATGAACCTGTATCGCTTTGTTAAAGGGATTGGTCTAAAACCTGTGCTTTGCGGCAACATCAAGGGGCTGCAAGATCCCTACCGCAATCCAACTACACAAGAGGAATTCGCCAAGAAATGGGGGCAGAAAGCGCATATGGTGACATCTTTTGCCGATGGCACCAAGATTTCGTTCGAGCAGGCCATTGTTGCCAATGCTACTGGAATGCGAGTCGCAAAGAGAGGTATGTATGGTCCCACTGTGCCTTATGGAACTCCAATTGCCGAATCTGTCGATTGGTATCCTTTGGAAGATTTGATTGATGGGCCAGGAATCGTAGACTATGTAGTCGGCGCAGTACCAGGAGGCGGTGTCTTTGTATTGGGCACGCACGACCATCCCATGCAGCAACATTTCTTGAAATTATATAAAGTTGGTGATGGACCAATTTATTGTTTTTATAATCCTTACCACTTGCCACATTTTGAAGCTCATAATACAATCGCCCGGGCTGCGCTGTTCCAAGAAGCTGCTGTAGAGCCCTTGGGTCGACCATTTGTAGATGTTATTACAACTGCTAAAACCGACCTTCAAGCTGGACAGACGCTTGATGGCATTGGCTTCTACATGACTTACGGACAATGCGAAAATTCCGAGACCGTCAATTCCGAAAATCTCCTTCCCATGGGCATCGCCGAGGGATGTGAGATAAAAAGGGATATTTCTAAAGATCAAGCGATCACATACAATGATGTCAACATTCCCGAAGGTCGCTTGATTGACAAATTACGCCTGGAGCAAAATAATTTTTTCTTTGAGGATTAAATAATTATGATTGCAGATTCTCCATATGATTTCAGTAGATTGCTTATGAAACCCATGGTTGGTGTTGTCATAGGCCTGATTGGCGCAGCTTTGATGTTGGGGGTAATTATGCTTTTAGAACCAATTATGGGTCTAACGTTAGGAAATTTACTTTCCCAGATTACCCAAGTGCTTCTTCCAAATAAATTAGCTTCGAGTTGCGTGTCTTGCGATCCCTTCGTTGGACTTGTCGGTCATCTGATATTTGGAATGATATTTGGCCTTTTGTACGCCCTATGCCAACAATCAATTCCGGTGCGTGGCTTGGTTGGCGTGGGTGTATTCTATGGATTTGTAATCTGGATCGTAGGCAGTTTACTGATTGGGCTGTTGTTTGGTGAGAGCCTGCGCCAAGTTTTGCGTTCGTGGCCATGGTTGCTTTCGCACTTGGTGTTTGGTTTGACGTTAGCAATTTCGGCTGTCCGAGTTCAGCGAGTCAAATCTCGTGGACCCGGTGTTGTCGTGCCGATTGACTGAATAGGAGAAAGATATGTTTTTTAAAGGAATACTTAGTACGCTGCGTGAGCTTTTTCAGTTCCTTTGGGAGCGAAAATACTGGTGGTTGATCCCAATGATCGTTGTTTTGTTATTTTTTGCCTTTATCATCGTATTGGGCGGCGCTGCTGGCGTTGGTCCATTTATTTACACGCTATTCTAGGCTGGGAGTAAGAGGTGATCTATGCGTAAATGGTTGCGAAATTTATGGGAGGGCTGGAAGGAGATCGCGGAATATATCGGCGATTTTCAGTCCCGACTTCTGCTAACAATTTTTTACTTTACCATTGCCGTTCCATTTGGGCTCATGGTGCGCCTTTTTGGTGATCCACTGAACATAAGAAAATTGCCGGAAGGTTCCGCTTGGATAAACCGTTCAACCGGCGATAACGAAATTACAGAAACGCAGCAACAGTACTAGGAATGAGAGATCTATGTATATTTTAGGTATTTCTGGACTTTATCACGACTCAGCGGCTGCGTTGATCCATGATGGCGATCTGATTGCCGCAGCTCAAGAAGAGCGCTATACCCGCCAAAAATTTGACCATCGGTTTCCGGAAAATGCAATTGACTATTGTTTGCGAGAGGCTGGAATTTCCATTCAAGATGTGGATTATGTTGCTTTTTACGAAAAACCGCTCTTGAAATTTGAGCGCATCCTGATGTCATCCTTGGGATCGTTTCCAGCTTCATGGCAATTCTTCCGCGAGGCGATGACCGCCTGGTTTGGGGATAAGCTTTGGCTTAAAGCGGTCATTATGGACAAGCTGGGAGTGTCGGCTGAGCGCATCCTGTTCGTTGAGCATCACCTTAGCCACGCGGCCAGCGCTATGTTCTGTTCGCCATATGAGTCCGCCGCTGTACTGACTCTCGATGGTGTTGGTGAGTGGACAACACTGACATTAGGAAAGGCCACAGCAGATTGGGGAAATGGGAAATCAACCTCTATAGACCTTACGCAAGAGGTGCGCTTCCCGCATTCTTTGGGTTTGATATATTCGGCCTTTACTGCTTGGTTAGGTTTCCGAGTCAATAGTGGTGAATACAAAGTGATGGGCATGGCACCCTACGGCCAACCTCGCTACATCGATAAGATTGAAAGAGTTGTCAAGGTATACGATGATGGCAGTTTCTGGTTGGATATGGATTACTTCAGCTTCCACCAGTCTCTGACAAGCACGTATAGCTCGAAGTTTGTTGATCTTTTTGGTCCCCCTCGAAAAGTAGAGTCTTATTTCTTTACCAGGAATACGGGAGATGATATTTCTGGAAGAGAAGCCGAAGCGGATAAGAATCAGTATTATGCCGATGTCGCTGCTAGCATACAGCGGTGGACAGAGGAAACGATTCTAAAGATAGTTGCTCATTTGCAAAAAACCACGGGTGAGAAGAATCTTGTCATGGCTGGGGGTGTTTCTTTGAATAGTGTGGCTAACGGCCGTATTATGCGCGAATCGCCCTTTGAGAATGTCTTCATTCAGCCTAATGCTGGCGACGCTGGTGGTGCTCTGGGAGCCGCGTTGCACATCTGGCACGTAGTCTTGGGGAAGCCGCGTCGCTTCACAATGGAGCACGCCTATTATGGTGAAGAATTCGATAACGAAAAAATTGGGGTATTCTTGGATAGCGAGAAAATCCCCTATGAGTTTATTCAAGATATCGGTCAGGTTGCAGACCGTGTTGTCGATGCATCTCTCGAACAACGAGTGATCGCGCTTTATCAGGGTCGATTCGAATGGGGCCCTCGGGCGTTGGGCAATCGCTCCATATTGGCCGATCCACGCCGAGCTAAAATGAAAGATATCGTCAATACCAAGATCAAGTATCGCGAGCCTTTCCGTCCATTTGCTCCTGTGGTCACAGAAGAAGCAGCACCTACTTATTTTGGTTTAGAAGGCAAGGAGGATCAATATCCCCAACGCTATATGCTCATGGTGACGAAAATCCCCGAACGATATCACGATGTGATCCCGGCAGTTACACATAACGGTACCGGTCGTTTGCAGACAGTTCGCCATGAATGGAACCCGCTCTACTACGAAATTGTGAACCGGTTCGGTCAAGCTACCGGTGTGCCTGTGATGATGAATACCAGCTTCAATCTTCGCGGTGAACCAATCGTGACATCGCCTGCTAATGCTTTTAGCACGTTCAGCAACAGTGATATTGATATGTTAGTGATGGGAAATTATTTGGTCAAGAAAAAATAACCAGAAATTTTGATTATTGCGAACTTGATGTTAATGATTACGAGAATCAATTGCGTTATCCATTATGCTGATAACGCAATTGTTATATCTTTGAAGAGTAAATTTCTCGGCGATTGATTGACGTGCCTGATTGCCAATTTTCTCGACGGATTTTGCGTTGACTGGGTCAAGAACCCATTCTATGGCTTTGATATAGCTTTCAGGTGAGCCTTCAACCAACAAGCCTGTGACTCTGTCTTGAATATAATCTTCCATGCCCAATGCTCTTGGTACAATGATTGTTTTTTGCAGCCACATTGCTTCAAAGCATGTCAATAGTCCAGCGGTGCGTTTAAGCCCCATTTTAATTGGGATAACAACGGCTGCAGCAGTATAAATTAAATCTAAGTACTCTTGCAGTGGGGGCCAACTGACCTTAACGTGAATAGGCAAATTGCGATCTGGTGCAATTCGCGTAGTGCAAACTTCAAAAGTGTATTCCGGCATTCGAGATGCGGCTTCAATAAATGCGTCATAATCTCTGAACGAGTTGCCGCCGGCAAAAATGTGTTTGCTGGATGGTTTGTCGCTGTAGTCCGCTACACGGTTTGGCGGCAAATAGAATTGATTGCAAATGCGGATTTTTTCTTTTGATGCCCCCCAAGTGTCAGGGAATACGTCAAGTTCAGCATTGGAAAATAAGATATATCGATCAACAACGCGATCGACGAATTTCATGATCAATCGCTCGAAACTATGCCTTAATCCTTGATTCGGCTCGAACATCTCACCATAGAGAACAATTACAGGTCGCAATATTTTTGGACAGAGTCCCAAAACTATTATCGCCAACAGTTCAGGTCGAACACGGCCTCTAGAACTAAAAAGAAGAAGAGCATTTTCAGTTCGTGTTGATTTTAAAATTCTGAAAAATAATATTATCTCATCAATTATGCTAATTTCCCTCTTTGAAAGCGAGTCAAGAGCAGGCGGAACATCGATCTTGGTGGCCCACTGCTCAAAACGAGGGTCATCAAACCCTTCAATAAAAGTAGTTGCGAATAAGTGAGATTTCGTTTTAGGGTTGTTCATACAATGAACGATCTCATCTTGCCATCTTTTTAAGTTGTTTGGATATTCTTTTCGGTAACCGAGATAATTTGAGATTTGTTCGTGCCAATTTGCCCCTATGGAGTTCGTAAACCCACATTCGATTTACGTGCGCTCTCCAAAGTTCGAAGCGGCGGGACAAAGATCCGGCCCAAACAGGCAAGTTGGCCGCAACATCGCGTCCGTCGCGAATAAAATTTATGAATTGGGCATTTGGAAACACACTGTGCCAAATGTTAAGGCAAATATTGGTCCTAGGATTTTTTATCACCCAGATTGAAGCTGAATCAGGCGGCATACTTTTCGTTAGATTTGATTGGATTTCCTGAATAAAAAAATTTCTTAGTTTTTTACATTGATCGCTTGTGGGATAGAAATTCCAATAAAATTCTGTGGGAATGATATTGTGATCATGGGGTTGTATAAACAAAAGACGACAATTGACTTCTTGGGCCAATGTTAAATAAAAATGCCATTCGTTATAGGGATTATTAATATCACCGAGAAAAACATCCTCCGCCTGAGTCAATACTTGTACAAGTCCCCTTGTTCCTGAATGACCAGCGCCTGTGATGATGATAGGATCAGTGCGCATTGTGCTTCTCCCTGAAATTATCAATCCCTGACTGAGAATAAGATCATTGTTCTTTGTATACCCAATTTACCCAACCATGTTCCATAATGTGTAAAGTTCTGCCGGATCAATCGGAAATCTACTTGATGCTTGTGCTTTGAATTTCTCTAAAACAATAATGCCATCAATACTTGGTAAATCTTCATTGTTCCATGGACAATTATAGCTTTATGATAACATTAAAACTAGGCAGGTAGATTTCAATGGATACAGAAAATATTGCTAAGGCAAGTGGGATTTTCCATCGCTACTTTGTTTATGTTGGAAACAGGAAATTCAGGAAAAAGAGATTGAGAGAGAGTTGGAGCAAGGAGGAAAAAAACATATTGAGGTCTCGTTACAAAGTTAGAGTGCCTTTTGGCAACTGATTATTCCAAAGGAGGCAGCTCACTCACAACATGGTTCCCGATAGCGTTAGGCCAGTAAATTCTCAAGACGTAGCGTTATTTAGTTTCTCGTCCAATCGCCAGGTTGGAATAGATGTGGAAATTGTTCAACCTATCCCCGAGATGGACGATATCATCGCCACACGTTTTTCTGATCTTGAGAAATCATGGCTTCGATCTATATCTCCCTCTAAAAGGCAGGATGCATTTTTTGATTGCTGGTGCCGGAAAGAAGCGTCTCTAAAAGCAAAGGGAAGGGGAGTGGTGATTTTCGTGGTGTTCATTATTCAGAAGGCACAAACTTTTCTATTGTCATTCCGAGTGGAGCGAGGAATCCCAGGCATCCTGCTTTGCTTGATAATTGCTTGGTTTCAGGGATTCTTCACTCCGCTTGCTCTGCACGCCTATGGCGACGCTGCGTTCACGCCGCGCTTTGCGACCCTTCGGGCAGGCGGGCCTGTGGCCAAGACACTTACTCCATTGGATTTTGTAAAACACCATCATTTAGACCACTCCCAGGGAAGTGGTTTCTTCGAGCCTCTGAATGATTTCAGTGTGGTTGCAGAATATGGAAAATTTTGTGAGTATATTCTTGACGTTAATGAGCCCGCTAACCAATTTCGATGGAAAATTGACGAATCAATATTGATTCGGGCTATCGTGCAGCGCTTGCAGTTGAAGACGACTTCGAGCAAATTGAGTACTTCACATGGCAATCCGAGGGCGATTGAATAAAAGCCGGCATTAAAATATTTACTAGCCTTGGTTCTTTCGAGGTTATTTCCCAAAAAGACAATCATAATAAAGAGCAATTTTACATTTCCCAATTATGTTTGGCGAGGATTTACCAAAACCAGTTTTGCTGAGATATCGATCCACAAATAATTGAGTAGGCGTTCTAGGCTAGGGGGGTGCTTGAGTATCTTTCTCCAGAGGCAGTAAGTCAATTATTGAAAACATTAATATCCGGGGCTAGTGGTTCGCTCTTGCTGTTGATTGAACCCATCTATAGAGATTTTGATATCCAAATGGAAACCGAATCAAGAGTGCTTGGTTTTGAGCATTCTTATTCGCATAATTATGTGCATTTGTTACAAAATAGTGGGTATGAACTGCAAGATTACGAAGAAAGACAAACACCAGACGCGCGTTGGATAATCGTTCAGGCAGCTATTAATAATGTAGTCAAATTTTAGGTTTTATTACCCATTCTCCGTCAACCATGGTTCCCAGTGATTGAATATCTTGCAATTCATGGGGATCGCAGTTAAATGGATTCTTATCCAGAGCAACTAGATCAGCCCAATAGCCAGGAATTAATTGGCCTTGTCGATCTTCTAACCCAGCAGTATATGCGGCACCGAATGTGTATGCCCGTATGGCTTCAGCGATACTCAGTCTTTGTTCAGGATACCAACCCTCAGGGCCAGGGTTGCCATCGGGGCGCTGACGAGTCACCGCGGCATGCAGGCCCCAAAAAGGATTGGGCGCTTCGACGGGCGCGTCGGAGCCAAATGCTAGTACGGCACCATGATCGAGTTGAGTTCGCCAGGCGTAGCCGAGGGCGGCGCGGTCGCCCCAATATTGATCTGCCATGACCATATCCGAAGTGGCATGGATGGGCTGCATCGAAGCGATTATGCCTAGCTTTGCAAGTCTGGGAGCGTCATCGGGGTGGAGCAGTTGAACATGCTCGATGCGATGTCTTAAATCCCTCCAGGTTTCCGAAACCTTGAGGGATTCCTCGAAATCCCTCAGCCGTTCAAAAGCATTTAGCACCTCATGGTTGGCCTTATCCCCAATGGCATGTACTGTCATTGAGAGTCCGGCTCTGACAGCTTCCTGGCCAAATTCAGCAATTTCTTCTGCATCCAAAAGCAACATGCCCAGATTGTCAGGATCATTCTCATAGGGCTGCAGCATGGCTGCGGTTTGTGGGCCAAGCGCACCATCTGCAAAGGCTTTGACCCCGCCTATTCGTAAGAAACCATCTCCAAAACCAGAGCGCAGGCCGAGGCCACTGGCATGAGTTAGGTCGGCGACGGGAATGTTCTTGACAACACGCAGTCTTAATTTGTCTTTTTGCTGCAAGCGTTGGAGCGCATCGAAACAGTCTGCACCATCGAAATCGTGAACACCCGTAAGACCCTGCTCCCAAAGCTTGGTCTGCGCATAGTCAATGGCGTCGGCTAATTCTTCCCCCGTGAGTTCGGGAATGGTGTTATAAACCAGCCACATGGCGCCCTCAAGCAGGATGCCAGTCGGGTTGCCTCGATCATCGCGTTGGATCTCTCCATCAGTGGGATTGGGCGTGTCAGCATTAATCCCTGCTACACGAAGGGCTGCGCTGTTTACCCAACCTGTGTGGATCGATTTGTGCATCAGGTAAACGGGGTTGTTGGGTGCGATTTCGTCAAGCTCCGCTTTGGATGGGAAACCTTCGGGCCATAAATTTTGATTCCAGCCATGACCTTGAATCCATTCGCCTGGGTGTGCTTGATTAACCCGCTCGGCCACACGGCGCAAACATTCCGACAAGCTGGGAACTTCACAATCGATTTTTTGTAAACTCAGTGCGTAATGCTCCAAATGAACATGGGCATCGATCAGCCCGGGTATCACTGGCAATTGGTCAAGGTCAAATTTGCGCGCCCCCTGCCCAAACTGAGTCAGAATCTCATCATCACCCCCCAGGGCGACAATTTTTCCATCATCAATAGCAATCGCAGATGCCGTTGTCGGGTTTGCGATTGTATAAATTCGTGCATTATAAATTATTTGCATAGCGTGATCTTGTCACTCATTCGCCATGAACTTTTCGATCAGGCTGTCTAATTCCTCGTCTGAATAATAATGTACTGTGATGGTCCCACCCTTATCGCCGTGCTTCAATGTTACTTTGGTGCCCAGCGATGTGCGTAGTTTTTCTTCTAATTCGGTGATCTCAGGTTCTGGGCTGGGCTTTGGCGGCGATGAGATTTTTTCCCCTGATAATTTGCGAACTAGAGCTTCAGTTTGGCGCACGTTTAGCTCTTTTGTGATGATTGTCTGCAGCGCTGCAGCCTGAGCCTGACTGCTGGATAACGAAAGCAGAGCCCGTGAGTGACCCTCGGAAATTTTTCCTTGCGCCAGGGCTTGTTTGACACTAGGGGGCAAATTCAGCAATCGTAATGTGTTGGTGATTGCAACTCGGCTTTTGCCAACACGTTTGGCAATTTCCCCGTGGGCCAATTTGAACTCATCAACCAATTGTCGATATGCATCAGCAGTTTCTAGAGCGCTGAGGTCGGCCCTTTGCACATTTTCGATCAGGGCGATCTCCAGGCGCTCCTGGTCGCTGGCCTCCCGAATTACTACGGGAACAACTTCAAGCCCTGCCTCTTTTGCAGCGAGCAATCGTCGTTCTCCGGCGATCAAAGTGTACGCACCGGGAGTATCTGCTTGGGTAACGATCAGGGGTTGGATAACGCCATGCTCTTGGATGGAAGACGCCAACTCCGTGATGCCCGCGGGGTCGAATTGTGCGCGCGGCTGACGAGGGTTTGGGCTGATCTGCGTGATTGGGATTTCTGCTGCTCCCGAAGCGCTCGATGAAATCAATGGGCTTGAAGGAGCAGGTGAAGATGCATCATCCATAGGGATGAGTGCATCTAAACCTTTGCCAAGACCAGGGCGTTTTCGCTGCATGGGGATACCTTTTCTGAGGAGTCTAATGTTCTACAAAAGCTGGCACTTTGGGTTCATCGGCAACCAGCATCTCACTTGCCAACTCACGATACGCATCGGCACCAGTTGACTTTGGATCATAAATCGAGATAGGAATTCCGTACGACGGCGCTTCAGCTAGCCGGACGCTGCGCGGCACAATCGAGTTGAAGACCTGATTGGGGAAATATCGCTTTACCTCGTCAACCACATCACTAGACAAGTTGGTGCGTGGGTCGAACATGGTTAGCAATAAACCACGTATAGTAAGGTCTGGACTGACTGCACTGCGAATTCGGTTCAGAGTTTGCATCAATTGCCCTAAACCTTCTAGAGCTAAGTATTCACACTGCACGGGGATGATTACGCCATCTTTAGCTGCAACAAGTCCGTTGAGAGTCAGTATTCCCAATGCTGGGGGGCAATCGATTAAGACATAATCATATTTGTCGATGATCGGTTCCAGAGCGGTTTTTAATCGTTGTTCGCGGCCTTCTTCGTGGATTAACTCAACACTTGCTCCTGCCAGGGCCGGGGTCGAAGGGAGCAGGTCCATCTTCAATCGAGGGTTGTGAAGGATGAAGTCATTGGCTTGCTGAAGACCAAGTAAGGACTCGTATGTACCACCTTTGATGGTTTCTTTGTCAACGCCGATGGAAGCTGTGGCATTAGCCTGCGGATCAACATCAACCAGTAGTACATTCTTATATTTCTCGGCTAAGTATGCGCCTAAGTTAATCGCGGTTGTGGTTTTTCCTACACCACCTTTTTGGTTAGCAATAGCATATACAATGCCCATTAGATTACACCTTTACTTGTGCAGAATAAATAGAGTAAATTTCATCCGGCCCAGGAATGCTTTCCAAACCGGTGCGTGTGACAGAATTGGCAGCGATTTCGATTGCAAACTCGGCTGCTTTCCAAGGGTCACCAGTGCGCTGAAGTTGGATGAAGAAGGCTGTGGCAAATATGTCTCCTGCGCCAACGGAGTCGATCTCTAAAATTTTGGGAGCAGGGAAATGGCGTACTTCATCTTGAAAATATACTTTCGCCCCTTGCGCGCCTTCTGTAACTGCTAAAATCTGACCAACTTCGGCTATCTCATCGATGCGATTTTCGTCTGCAGAAACATCTTCAATACTGATGACAGTAGCATCGATTTGGTTGAGGACAAATGGCGCTTCGGGCCACTCGGCATTGAATACTTTTCCAGAGATATCCCATTCTCGCATCCACCCTTGAGCAGTTACCCCTATGAAGGCATCGGGGAAATGGCGCACTATAGATGGTTCAACTTCCTGAGCAATAGGTCCAAGATGGACGATGCCCGCGGTTCTCCATGCTTCTGGAATGTGGTAATAATCCAGTGATGGTGCTACATGATGGAGCATTTGCTCACGGCCGTTCTGGGTAATCGTGTTTTCAAAAGATGTACTTTGCTCAACCGATTCCCCAGCCATCGGAATTGCCTGGAGCAAATGCAGAGGTAGATCTTCACTCCAGGCAGTCACTATGCCCACTCTTAGTCCCAAAGCACGCGCTGTCAGAGCAGAATACGCGGCCGTGCCGCCTAACTGGATTCCGTCAGGGGTGCGGTCGCACGATAGGTGACCAATAACTAAATAATCGATGGGTCCATGTGGAATGGGGTTTTCCATGGATGAATTATACCTGAAACATCAAAATCAAAAACTCGGTTTCTAATGTCAACAAAGAAATATTCGTTATTTGACATGAAACCGAGTTAATAGATTGATACTTAATAAATTAATCTTGGGGATAAATTACCACTTTTCGCTGCCGACCTGCCCCGGCGCTCTCTGTGAAAACTTCAGGGTCATCTTGGAGTTCCATGTGAGCAATGCGGCGCTCATTGGCAGGCATGGGTTCTAAGGATTGACTGCGATGGGTCTGGATAACTTGGTCGGCTACACGTCGTGTGAGTGTGCGAATTTGCTGTTCTCGACGTGACCTGTATCCTTCCACGTCTATAATCAACGGCACAGAGCATTCCAGTTCCTTGCCCAACATGAGGCGGGCAATATACTGCAGTGATTCCAGTGTCTCACCGCGATGGCCAATCAAGATGCTGAGATCATCACCATAAATATCCACATGCACAGGAACACGATTCTGAGGACCATACGGCTCTCCCAGGTAGGCGTCAACTTTAGCGTCGTCGATCCTCATCTTGTAGAGCAAATCGCTGACAACGCCTTGGGCAACATCGGCTACATTGGCATCATCTTTGGTCTTTGGAGTCTCATCCAGGGCAGCATGCCAAGATTCTGGTTCGGAGGCAGTATCATCTTCAGGAGCAGTATCAGGTTTAGCAGCCCCTTTTACGATCAACATAACCCGGGCTTGTCGGGAGCCTAATCCAAATAATCCGCCGCCTCCTTCGTCCATGATTTCAACATCAACATCTTGGCGTGTTAATCCGAGATCAGCAAGGCCATTTTCGATGGCTTCGTCAATCGTCGGGGCGATGATCTCTAGCGTGGCACGGTTATCAGACATGTTCGACTCTCCCTTAGCTGCTAGCTCTTTTTGGTAGTATATTGCTCCAGTCCAATCGACCCATCAAGGCATACTGCAGAATTGTGGCCAGGTTGCTGACGACAAAATAGAGAGCCAAGCCGGATGAAAAGCTGTATGCTAACCAGCCCATAAAGATCGGCATGTACAAACCCATCGCTCGGGTCATCTGGGCGCTCTGGTCATTGGCCCCGCCCGTGCTGGGAGGAGTCATTAACTTGGTTTGCAAGTAACTAGTTACCACAACAACAATGGCCAGAATGGGAATGCCAAACCCAGCAATAGCAAGACCGAAATCTTTTTCCGGTAAGCTGAGGTCCATCCACAAAAAGTGATTATTGAGAGGGATCAGATCGGCGCCATTATTGATGTGTTTGGAAAGGTTTAACAGCTGCAAGGGGCTAACTGCCAAAGCACGGATAATGGCCTGGTAGAGACCAATGATGATCGGGAATTGAATTAGCGTTGGTAGGCATGAACCAAAGGGATTCACGCCTAACTCCTGATAGAGCTTCATTTGCTCCTGGGCTAATTTTTCCTTATCGTTCTTATATTTTTTCTGCATATCTTGCCATTTTTTGTTTTCTTGCAAGTCTTGCATGGCCTTGCTTTGCTTTACCTGCTGTGCGTTGAGCGGGTAAGTTACAAGGCGCACTAGAATTGTGAACAAGATAATGGCTATGCCAAAGTTTTGCCCTACAAACGTATAAATGTAGAGCAAGATGTTGATCATTAGGCTAATGAAAGAATCCCACATAGTTATCTTCCGTTATTTCACTCGATTAAGTATTTTTTGTTTACTCGCTGGTTTCACCATAAACCCATTTTTGTACCCCATTGGGCTCAAATGCCACAAGTAAGGCACTGGGTTCGGTGGTGGAAACAAGAATAAGTTCGCCAGCGGCTATGGGTCCAGTGTATGTGTTGCCTTCAAATTCCTGTTGCCAATGGTTGACACCATCGTGGCTTACCGACACAATCAGCCCGCTTTCAGATGTAAAGAAAATTGCATCATCTGTTACCAGTGGCGTATCGACGATGGCGCTTCCTGGTTGGATTTGCCATTTTTGAAGACCACTTTGTGCGTCCACAGCAAAGAAGGTTCCACTCAAGTCGCCAAAGAATACGGCATTTTCATTAAGAGCCGGTCCACCCCAAACCCAATCTTGAGCCGTAAAGCGCCAAAGTTCAGTGCCGTTATCGGCATTTAGGGCGATCATTTCTTCGCCAAATGTGCCAATGAAAAGGGTTCCATCACTGAGAGCGGGAGTCCCTACTAGGGCACCACCAAGATCCTCGGTGACCCAGTTCAGGGAGCCGGTCTTGGTATCGATGGCATAAACGCGGTGATCCATAGAGGCGACATAAACACAGTCACAGGCATCATCACTGCTAGGGGTTGCCCAAATTTCAGCTTCGGTACTCAATGCCTCAAACAGCGGTTGACCGTTGAAGCCAAGGGCATAAACCATATGGTCTGTTGATGGTACGAAGATGCCATACTGCGTAACCAAGGGACCGCCCACAAAACGCCCTTGAGCGTCTTCGAATTTCCAGTTCACAAATCCGGTTTGCGGGTTGAGACTATAGACAATATTGTCATACCCACCAACGATCAATTGGCCATCTTCTGTTAGGGCCGGGGGCGCATAAAACGTTATGCTAGGGTCAGGTTCTGACGGGTATCGCCAGACTTCAACACCGTTCGACAAATTGATCGCATAGATCTGGGTGTTGTATGCCAGGTATGCTGTTTCATCATCCGCCGTTATTCCGGCCCAACCAGAGGCGACGAAGCGGTTGCCGCTAGCACATGCGCTGATGACGACGGAAATAAGCACAATGGTAATAATTAAGAGAATACGTTTTGTTTTCATAGGAATGTTGTCCGTTGCTCTTATCAGTGAGCATTAAGCAGGGATAAGTATTTTTCTGGTGTTCAGATTCCTGATCGCTGCTCAATGACCACTGGTATTTTGGAGCTAAGTATTAAGGGACGGGGTCATAACCTCCAGGGTTGAACGGATTGCAGCGCAGTACGCGCCAGGTTGCCATCAGGCTTCCTTTTAGCGCTCCATGTTTGTAAATTGCCTTGTACCCAAAATTAGAGCAAGAGGGGTAGAAACGGCAAGTGTTCTCAGGCAATGCGCGCGAAATGGTTAGTTGGTAAAGTCGTATAAGTGCCAACAGGGGAAAACGGGGGATATTGAAGATGTTAAAAGGAAGATCACGGAGCAGCGGCTGCTCATGGTGATGGCTTGCCGCATCGGTGTCATCTATATCTTCAATGGGTTCGTTGTTTTCTAGATGATATTCTGAGGTCATCTTTATTTTTGGAAGAGTTGCGCTTTGGTTAGCAATTCTGTAATAGCGGATTGGAGCTTGTGAAACTCTGCGTTGGTGCAGCCTCTTCGAGCCAGGATTACGATGTCCCAACCTGAATAGATCTTTGGGATGATCGGGCGAACGATTTCTCGGAGTTGACGTTTGGCACGATTTCGTTGGGCAGCGTTGCCTACTGATCTGCCTGCGGATATCCCAAATCTTGAGATATTCAGATCATTGGGGTGTGCAATCAACACAACAAGCGGGTGGGCAAATGACTTCCCATATCGCCGCACCCGCTTGAAGTCTGTTGCACTGGTCAGACGAAACTTTCGCTTCACCCCTAAACCTGTAAAGGGGAACTCTGCCAGCCCAAATTTGAGTTAGCTCTTCCAGTTAGTTTTCTTAACGTGATTATTCATCTTCACAGCGAGGCGTTGACGACCCTTTTGTCGTCGTCTTTTTAGAACCCCGCGTCCGCCGCGCGTTGACATGCGAGAGCGAAAACCGTGCACGCGAATGCGGCGGCGTTTTTTGGGTTGATAAGTTCGTTTTGGCATATATTTTTACCTGTACTTTCTATTTTGTCTTCTAAGCCGACCGACGATTATACCTTAGGAGCAATATCTGGTCAAACTTTCTTTGTTTCAAAATGCAACCTTTCAAGGTCGCGTATTTGATTGCTATTGCTTGTATAGACATTTTGTTGTATAAATAGCCAATAGACGCCATAATGGAAAAGTTGCGTTATCGTAGTCCATTATCACTCTTTTGCAGCCCAGGACTCTCAAGGGGCAAAATAAATCAAGTAGGTCTATATGGTGGAAAGAAATATGCAGTCATCGAAAAACCAATTTGGCGGTATGAAAGGCTTCACTGTTGTTTGGGTTGGTCAGATAATTTCATTGATTGGTACAGCGATGAGCAATTTTGCGCTGACGCTGTGGGCTTATGAGATCACTGGAAAAGCTACGCCGTTAGCACTGGTTGGATTCTTCTTTGTGACCCCCATGGTAGTTTTGGGCCCTTTTGTAGGGGTGTTGATTGATCGCAGCAACCGAAAAATGATGATGATGCTCAGCGACCTGGCGGCGGCGGTGACTATGTTGTTCGTGTTGATCCTGTTCCTTACGGATAACCTGCAAATCTGGCACCTTTATGTTTCTGCCACTGTTACTGGTATATTCCAGGGTTTTCAATGGCCGGCTTATTCTGCGGCAATTTCAGTTATGCTGCCCAAAGAACAATATGCGCGCGCGGATGGCATGTTGGAACTAGCCGGAAATGCATCCTTTGTTGTAGCGCCGTTATTGGCTGGGGCTCTGATAGCGCCATTGGGTGTGGGTGGCATTTTATCCATTGATCTCGTTTCAGCAGTATTCGCCATTGTTACATTGTTGTTTGTGTATATTCCTCAACCAGAAAAAAGTGCCGCCGGGGAAGAAGGACAAGGTAATTTCCTTCAAGAAGCTGCCTACGGGTTTCGGTATATTTTTGTTCGACCGAGTTTGTTAGGTTTGCAACTCATTTTCCTGGGGGGGAATTTTTTTAATCTGTTAGCATTTGCTGTGTTCGCTCCCATGGTTCTGGGGCGTACGGGAAATAACGAACTGATATTTGGAAGTACTCAATCTATTGGGGCAATAGGCGGAGTGCTGGGTGGATTGGCAATGAGCACCTGGGGAGGCTTCAAGCGCCGAATACATGGTGTTTTACTAGGATGGATCTGTGCTGGTTTCTTTGGACAGATGGTTGTGGGTTTAGGAAATTCTTTACTTATATGGGGAATTGGAATTTTTATTGTCTCCTTTTGTGCACCCATCTTGAATGCTTCCAATCAAGCAATTTGGCAGGCTAAAGTCCCACCTGATGTGCAGGGAAGAGTTTTCTCCACCCGCCGATTGATAGCCTGGTTTGCTTCTCCGTTGAGCCACCTTATTGCCGGACCGCTGGCCGACAAAGTCATGGAGCCCGCCATGTCTGAGGGAGGTCAATTAGCGACAGTATTTGGCTGGTTGGTAGGGACGGGCACAGGTGCTGGTATTGCCTTGATGTTTGTTTTTTCAGGTATTTTGTTGGGCACAACTGGGGTGATGGGGTACATGGTCCCTATTGTTAGGCGTGTAGAGGACTTACACCCTGATCATGATGCATAATTTGATTTCTTGAATTTTCCAAACAAGTAGGTAAGAGCATAGATGTAGTCAAAGGATTAATTTTCTTTGATGTTAATACGATTCTTAAAAAAATTGTAAAATGCCAAATTGACCTTACAATTTTGTTAGGTATCCTTTATAAGATGTTTGCACAATTTACAAATCTAAATCCGTTTATTTATACATATGTCGAAACTAGGAGAAAAAACATGTCTGACCCCACAATTTCCCAAGCTGATGTTCAAGGCGAAGGTGGTTATATTTGGAGCAGTCGCGCCCCCGGAGGTATCGGCGGTCGTTAAGTAATTTTTGGAATTCTGAATCTTAATAGTTCTATTTTTTCCCGACTTCGGTGGTTTGAAAATATTTTGAGCGTTTAATTTTTTTTTGGTTTAAATTGCTGTATCCAAAAGCAAATTGTTGGTAATCACGCCTAAGTTTTGGCTTGTGATTAGATTTTATGTTCAGCTAAATTTCTTGGATATTTGGCAAATGCTGAATTTTTCTATTGTTCGTTAAGAATTTTATCTTCGAACTCATTGAAACTTATTGATGAATGACATGGCGCAGGTTGATCATCGCAAAAGCAATGAAATGAGCACCTAAGAAATAGGCATCCCTGCGATCGAACCTTATCAACTGAGCTCTGAATTTATCAATCCAGGCAAAAGAACGCTCACTGGTAAAGCGGTGTTTGTAAATATTTGGATCGAAGAAACGTTTGCGGTCTCGTTTGGCGGTCTTGCGATTGCGTTTGTTTTCATCGATATTGGGAACAAGTCCATGATTGAAACAAGTCTTGCGAGCATCCCTTGTGTCAAAGGCTTTATCTGCATTGAAGAATGCGCCCAGAAAATCAAGTCCCAGGCATTTCAATAGCTTGAAAGCAGCTTGTAAATGTGGTTTCAAATTGTAAGCATCATTGTGGTTTCCAGCAATCAGGCCTGTGCTAGCAAGGATGAAACCTTGGCCATCGGTAATTGGCAAGATATTGGTGGTTTTGGCTTTCTTGCGACCTTGATAGGCGACTGACTCGCCGCCTTTTTTGGCAATAACATGACTGCCATCTAAGTTGAGTTCAGATAAATTCAAATCGGCTTTGATCCTCATTATGCTACCTTGCCATACTTTTTCTAGACTGCCATCCCGGCTCCACTTGCGAAAATGGTAGTAAACTGCATAATGACTGATTTCTTTTTGTCTGGGATCCTTGGCATCTGGCTCAATTGGTAGTTGATGCCATTGGCATCCTGTGTGCAATCGATAGAGAATATAGTTGAAGACTTTGTACAGTGGTATCTGACATTCAAATCCACATTTTTCTGTCGAAATGTATGGCCGAATATGTTGATCAAACTGTTTTTCTGTTAGACTTGTTGGTATCGTGCTCATGGTTGAACTCCTTGTGAGAGTTGTGTGCACAACCATGATGCACGATCTTTTCATTTTCGAATAGTTTCAATTACTTCTTCGATAATTGATCAAAAAGGATTAGCCACTTGCCAACTTATGGGGGAACTCACTCCTTCATGTTACAGGCGCGGCATTGGGTTCGTGGGGAAGAGATCGATATTGGAAGCAGCAATTTTCTGAAACATCAAGGGTGATGTAATCAAGAGGGGGAGGCTGGCCCATTATTAAATTCACTAAATCGCAGATTATGAAAAAGCATCTTTCCTCGGATGTAAATGGATATTGCTGTAATACAGACATCATCTTCGACATTCTGATGAAAGCCAGTGCCGAATGTAGTAGTCTGGAAGCAGTGTGTGCCGATCTGGATGAAGTGGCCGACAGCAATACGGTACGAGAATATATCAACAAGGCACTACCCATTGAAGAACTGGCAGAACAAGAAACAGCAGTCAATCAGGGCTTAGCCAATTGCATTCCATCGAGCATAGCCCGCATAGGTATCGAGATGGCGATGGATTTTCATGACGAACCTTTCTATGGTAAACAAGCAGCCACGCAGGCAGTGACCTGTTCCGGGGACGCCAAGAAGGGGACAACACGTTTTGTTCGCACTGCAACGGCTTAAGTGATTTGGCGACAAGTGCGGCTCACTTTCGCGGTGCACTACGTTTTGCCCGGTGAAAAAGCGCTGGAAGTGCTCAACATTCTGCTGGGACGCCTGAAGAACCTTGGTTTTGAGGGCAAATTGCTGTATTTGGACAAAGGGTTCGCCTCCACCTCGATTGTGACGTACCTGACCAACCTACAACAACCCGCCATCATCGCCAATCCTATTCGTGGCAAAACTGGTGGAACCCGGGCGCTGTGTCGCGGGCGCAAAAGCTACACCACGAGCTATACTTTCAGCAACGGAACCCAGACCACGATTGCTATGAAAGCCTCGCTTGTGCCTGACAAAACAGGCAAACACCGCCGCAAGAGGTTGTCTTTTATCGTCATCTTGCTAGACTGGTCCGCCAACAAGGTTTACCAGTATTATCGCCGACGCTTTGGCGTGGAATGTAGTTATCGACTGCTCCACCGGGTACGGGCCACCACCACTTCTCGCAACCCAGCCATGTGTTTCTTCTTGCTTATTAACCAATGGTGCTAGTTTAGAGTGAGAACTCAGCAATGCTCATCTTGTAAGGATCCGCATCTGGATGGATCGAACAGGTTCAGAAGAACATTGAACATAGCTGAAACATAGGCCAAACGAGCTTGGATGTACTCAATCGCTCGATGGCGGATGCGCTTCAAATCACAGACTAAGGTGACCATAGAAAGTGCGGTTTCGACACACATACGTTCATTCCAGGTACCCTTCTTATCAGAGTTTCATATTATCAGGAATGCCTTCTTGGTCACGAAAGCCATAATCAGCCAAGACAATGGTTTGCCCAATGAAGGGTTCTACTAGGGGATGAAAACGTTGATCATGAACATTCATTGTGTCCCAATCCCAAGCGACAACTCGACAGGTTTCATTGAGTAACCAGCATAACTTGATCCCAATACTCCAGCGACCCTTGTCTTTGCCTTTCTTGCCAACTTGTTGATTGCTGCGGCCTTCCCGCACTGGAAAGATGAGTTCGATGGGAACAGTAAAGAAAGTCGGTTCAGCCATAAGCAAATCGCACCAATCTTGATGAGTTTTCAGCAAACGCTGCAATCGGGTTTGTTCAGGTAACTCGCCTTTCCCAAACCAATCGTCATAATCCCGTTTCAACCACCGGTAGAAAGCTCTGAACGAGCCCCCTTTCAATGAAAACAATATGCCAATCGTCACTATTTCACTCGGATAAAGTTTGGCCTGCGAATGCATCGCAATATATGGCAGACTATCATCTACAAGAGCAAAAATGTATAGGATAATATCTCCGGAAGTCATGGGGTTACTCCTCTCTGGTTGGTTACCTTCGAGGGTACCCCATGACTCGACTAGCACCAATGGTTGGTATCGGTTTGATCCTGACCAATGCCTGGGTCTTTCTGAAATGGGAGTTTGCCCGAATCATGGCAGCTGGACCTCGCCGCATTGACAAAACCCGTTTCCGACTAAACCGTTATTGCAGGTTGTTGATCCAGGTTATCGAGAAGCACTATGGCACCATTCGCGCTATTCCCACACACAAGTCACCTCAATCTGTGATTTACTGAAAATTAACTGGACTCTGGCGAAAAATGGATAAGTTGAGCACGGGAAGCCTCCTGAGTAGAATGGCTAAAAGCCAAACTACCGGTTCCAACAGGAGGTCATCCCATGCTCACCCGTATGTTACACAATTTTCCGCAATTATGCGCCTTTCTCGATCAACTACACTTGGATCTCTATCGACCACAACGTCGTCATATGCTCAACATGGCCGATGCCCTGTTGGTCTGCGAGAACAAGAAAACCATCGCAGCCTTACAGAGACAATTCGTAGAAGCGCCAGATGCTTCCAATATGGCCGACTTCCTACGCATCAGTCCATGGAAGGCAAGCGAGGTACGAGTAGCGTTGCGAGCACATCAAGTGACCTGGTTGATCAACGAGGCCAAGCGAACAGGGGCTTCCAAGACCATCTACATCAACATCGACGACTCGTTGGGCGAGAAAGACAAAGGCACTCGCCACATAGAGCCAGTAGACTGGCACTTCGACCACAGCGAAAGCACCAGAAAGAAGCCACGTTTCAAGAATGCATTCTGCTATGTAGTCTGTACCCTGCGAGTTGGTCAAAACGTAGCCACAGTCGACTTGCAACTCTACTTGCGGGAGAAAACAGTACGTCGTCTCAATCGGAAACGACTAAAAGAAGAACGCATTCCATTTCGCAGCCAATACCGTATCGCCCGTCAAATATTGGAAGCATTGCGCCTGCTCTTGCCCAAAGGCTGGCAAGTGTATGTGCAATTCGACAGTTGGTATGCCCTAAAAACTGATCAAGTACGTCCGCCGTCAACGATGGCACGTCACTTGTGATCTCAAGTGCAACCGCAAACTCGATGGAAAACGCATCGACAAACACGCCCAGGATTTCAGGCACCAGTGGTACACGAAAGTCAGCGTGACCACTACGGACGAAGACTAACGAACTTACTATGTGCGACGGCGAGAGGGCCGTTTAGCCGAAGTTCCCTTCGATGTCCGTGTTTACTGAAGCAGCGAAGAATGTCCCGACCTGTGGTCGGAGATGAATTCGCCTGAAGAGATAGAGTTGGTATACTGATGGAATGGAGCTAAAGAGAACCAGTTATACAGTATATGAGACGAAATATCATTTGGTATGGACACCAAAGTATCGGAAATGGATATTGCGAGGTGATGTACGCAAGAGAGTGGAAGAGATGTTCTACGAGATAGCAGAGAATCATGATATAGAGAAAGATACGCTAGAAGTAGCCCAAGATCATGTGAATTTGTTCGTTTCATTTCCGCCACGGATGTCGATATCCAACGTAGTTGGGAAGCTAAAAAGCATCTCAGCGAGTGTAATTATTCGAGAACACCCTGAAGTGAAGCGAGAGTTGTGGGGTGGGCACTTATGGCAAGTTGGATACTTGGTGCGGACATCAAGAGACCAAGTGACAACGGAGATAATTCGGAATTACATTGAATACCATAAGAAAGAAGAGAAAACACCAAAGCAATTGAAGTTGTTTTAGAAGCCCCGGGCTGTGGCCGGGGAATTTCACTCGAAAAGGCACTCCAGGGAGAAATCCCCGGCGTACATCACATGTACGGATCTCGCTTGCTCGGCAAAACAAGCCTTGCAAGGATACACCTGGCGTTGGTCGTGCGAAACCGTCAACTTCTACTTGAAGACCCAAGGGGGACTGGAAGATTTCCGCATCCATTCCTACGAAGCGGCGGACAGATACATCGTCGTCGTTCATTTGGCCTGGGCTTACGTCGAGCAGCGTTTCTCTCAGGAGCGCTCTGCCCAGATCAAGACTTACGGCGACGTTATTCGGCGGCATCGGGACTAGCACGCCATCCACTGGTTGACAGCAGCCGTCAAGATGGCTATCGAACCCGGCGATGTCGAGATCGTGTTCCAGCGTTTCCTACGCCTGGAAGCCCTCTCAGCTTAGCCCCTGATTGCCAGCTAGCGTGCCCTTCGCCTGGGTTCAAACCGATCTCGAGCCCCAGTCGTTTTTTCACGCCTTCACACGGTCAAATATCGACCGTTTTATTTTGCTGCTAAGGCGCTTTTCGCCAGAGTTCAGTAAATTCAGTAAATCACAGATTGCGGTGATTTATGTGTAGGAATGGCAGATATCGTGCCATAGTAGTATTCAATAGCACGGATCAGCAACTTACAAAAGCGATGCAAACGGAAGCGAGCTTCATCTATTCGGCGAGGTCCAGCAGCTAGAAAACGAGCGAATTCCCATTTTAGGAAGACCCAGGCATTAGTTAGGATCAGATCAATGCTCAACAGGAAGAAGCGCAAGGCAGGATTTCGAGAAGTAGTTGTCGCACGCACGCGGCGAAGTAGACGGTAGCTGCATTCAATGCCAAAACGGCGACGGTATTGTTGGTAGATTTTCTCGGCAGACCAGTCGAGCAAGATGACAATAAAAGCAAGCCACTTGCGACGGCGTTTGCCTGTTTTATCGGGAACCAGTGAAGCTTTCATAGCTATTGTTGCCTGTGTGCCATCCGTGAAAATGTAACTTGTTGTATAGCTGGCACGCCCTCGACACAGCGCACGTGTGCCCCCGGTTTTGCCACGAATCGGATTAGCAATGATCGCTGGTTGCTGCTGTGTGGTCAGGTAAGTAATAATAGGTGTGGCTGCGAACCCTTTGTCCAGATACAGTACTTTGGCATCAAAGCCAAGGTTTTTCAGGCAATTGAGCAGGATTTTGAGCACATCCAGTACATTTTCGTCAGGCAGAACGTAATGGACAGCTAGAGTAAGCCGTACTTGCCGCCAGATCACATAGGCTGTAGCGATACGGACAAAATGGGTTGTGCCCTTCTTTGCTTGTCCTGAACAAGTCACTGCTCGCGTGGCTTCTTGCTTACCATAGAACGGCTCATCATGAAAATCAATCGCAATCTCTATGCCTTTGCGTGCCATTTTCTTCGGAATGCTCTCTGCTAAAGCCTGGTTGACTGCCTCTTCTTGCTCACTCAATTGATCCACACACAGTGACTTATTCACTTATTCTCGTATGGTATTACTGTCTGCCACTCCTTCCAGATCGGCGCATGCGGCTTCCAGGCTGCTACACTCCGCACTGGCTTTCATCAGAATGTCAAAAATCATGTCCGTTTTACAACAATATCCATTTGCTTCGATGCCAACATGCTTCTTCATGATCCGTAGTGAATATTCGCGAATATCTTCTGCTTTTAGCTCATATTGGTGTATCATGTCATGGGGCCTCTTTGGTATGGTTTCGGTTAGCACCTAACCTTTTACCAAAGTTGCCCCATTTGTCAATCAAATCTGTGATTTACTGAAATTAATTTGAAACCCAGTCTTTGCGAGGAAAGAAAGTATAATAATGGTTCATTCGTGTCTGATAAGCATATTCATGCAAATTAGTGAGATCTTCTTCCCATGACAAAAATTTGCCCATCGTGCGGGAAAGAAATACTCAACAACTTTCGATTTTGTGGATTTTGTGGGGAAGTCTTAGAAGAATCACAAAAAGAGAAACTAAAAGGAGTTGAATTTATTGAGGATCGCAGCTCGCGCAGGTTAGTTACAACTTTATTTGCGGATTTGACGAATTTTACGCGCGCAGCTGAGTGGTTGGATCCTGAGATTGTCTATCGAGCCATCAGATCGGTTTTAGAACAGCTTGCACAAATTATTAAAAGATTTGGCGGTAGGGTGGATCGGTATTATGGAGATGGATTTCTGGCTACATTTGGTCTCCCAGAAGCTATTGAAGGGGATCAGGAACGAGCCCTTCTGGCTGCTTTAGATATGCAAGTGTTTATGAAAGAACAACAAATTGATGCTCTACATGACTTGAACTGGGATATGCAGCTACGGATAGGGGTAAATGTAGGGCAGGTGGTAAGCTGGACTTTGTCCATTTGCACATTAGCAGATAGCAGGGTAAGCTAAGACA
>CAYQQX010000049.1:0-27206 GCA_964419495.1 uncultured Anaerolineales bacterium | reverse complement strand
CTGCTGATAGTTCTGAAGCAAAATTTCTAAATTTCAAGTTGATTAGAGGTTTATACAGCATTTCAAAATTACGCTTCCCATATTCATTGTTGAGCCATTCGAACGCAATCAATTTGCTGATATTTTTCCATCCCAAATAATTACTAGACTTTATTTTCATTGTTGTCCAAGCAAATCTAATTTTTTCTAACATTGAAAGATGTGGAAATAATATTAGGCTGAGTGGATCACCAAATGTGTATAGTGATTTATCGTAATACAATCCCATTTTGGTCGTCTTCCAACGAAGTTTTGATTTGATCCCCAATTCACTAATCATCTGTAGGTATGAATAATCTGTTTTACAAATGAAATGGTAGTATTTTTCTATCTCATTATCGCTATCAACATGAAATGACCCTGCCAAACCACCTAACCTACTCATTTTTTCGAGCAGTGTAACTCGAATCCCAACCTTTGAAAGTTCATAGGCGGCAACCAATCCAGCGATACCACCACCTAAAATTCCAACATGTTTTGAGTTTTTAGACATATTATTCTGAAGTCCATTGTTTTGAATATGGCGAGTTTCTTAGTATATCCACCCGCAACTTTTTACCTATCATCAGATCCCACAAATCATAATAGCGTTGTGCACCCCAACAGAATATTCTAAAGATTGGCGTAGAAAATATCAATTGCAGAAGAAAAGAATTCCTTAATATTATTTCAAGCCATGACACGGCATTATGATTTGCAGATTGGAATGGTGAAATTAGTTCCTGGTAATTTTCTCCGATAACTTGGACCTTAGAAATATCCGAGATTCCCAGGCCATGTTGCGCACAAAGTTGAATATGATTGATTTGCATGGGGTTAAATCCCATAATCAGGGCGGCCAAAGTATCTAGAGCAACAATATCTGCGGAAGCTAATACATACCCTAATTCCTTAGGAATTCCTGATTTTGGGCCATTACCTTCCAGGCAAATTGTAGCATCCATAACAGAAAATTTTGGATTTAAATGTTTATTGATATCAACCAAAGCCTCTGATAAGACTGGATGGAAATTATGTCGCAATGTTTGCAGACATCCCCATTGATTCTTTATCGAACCAGTAATTGTTGTTTTGTTATGGGTTTTCATTACAGGGATTGTTATTAATTCAGTTCTGGTTAAGATTTCGGGAATGAAAATATCCTTCAGAACTAACCGTGAATTATCCGAAATTCTAACAAATTCTCCTTTTGACATATTTATCCACGTAACTCCATATTTTTCACAAATACGATCTAGTTGGCTTATGTTAAATGCTTTTTCGACATCTACAACAACTTGATCTGACTCGACCATGTATATTTTTCCAACATAACGTTGAATGGCATTTATTACTCCTTCAACAACCCAGGGTGCGCTAATGGCGCCAGGAATAAATTTACCCCAGCCTAAGTTTACTTTGAGTGCAACATCAGCACCTTTGGTTATGTAATCTTTCCAATTCGCATGCAGCATTGTTTGTTCAACAATTTCTACAACGCGGTCAGCTGGTGCTTTTAAAAGGGAAACTCGTGCCATCCCGTTCTTCCTCCTTATGAAACATCTACTTCAACATTGTTAATAATATTATATCCGGCTGTCGTGACATCCGATAAATCATGATTTTACGATAAAAAATTCAAGAATCGATTCACTTAGGAAATTTTTATGCAATTTGATAGTAGGTTCAAGAGGGGGGATAAAAGCAAATCAAACTATTCTTGACACCTAAAATATAACTGTGCTAAACTTATTCTACCGACCGGTCGGTAGGGATTGTTTACCAAATTCGATTTCCTACCGCCTTCCATAACCCACCCCCCAGAAGGCTACTCGTGTCAAAAGAACAAATTCTCGAAGCCGCTGCCCAAATCTTCAGCCAGAAAGGCTATCATGCCACATCTATGCAGGATATAGCCGATGCCGTCGAGTTGAAAAAAGCCAGCCTCTATCACCACATCGCCAAAAAACAAGATATCTTACTGATTTTGCTAGATCGTGCTTTGGATCTGGTCATTCAACAAGTCTTCGAGGCCATTGCCGGAGAGGAAACAGCACCAGAGAAACTCCATATGGCTATGCGCATCTATGTCGATACGCTTGCCAGCCATGGCGAGCTTTCTTCGGTTCTGCTGCTTGAATATCGCTCTCTTGAACCCGAGCAATTTGATCATCACATCAAGCGGCGAGATCGCTTCGAAGGGATTTGGCGGGATCTGATCCAAGAAGGTATCGATGCTGGGCTTTATGATTGTCCCGATCCCGCGCTGGCGGCACGCACTCTGTTAGGGCTGCTCAATTGGACGATCATGTGGTACAGCCCCCGAGGATCGCTCTCCCCCATCGAAATAGCCGATCAATATGCAGGTTTACTTCTCAACGGATTACTCCACCGTTAATTTGCCATGGATTACAGCGCCGTAGTTGATGTTCACCAAAAGCCCCAAAATCTCGAAGTGCAAATCTTCGAAAGCAGCCAGGGCGCGCGCATCGCACAACTACCTCTGAATGCATTTCCCGATTTCTGGGTTTATGCTTACCTGGTCCTGGTCGATGATTACCGCGTGCTTGTCGATACCGGCTCGGGCTTCCATAAGAACAACCACTGTCTAGAAAAGGGATTTGGAGCTGCAGGGGATCTGCTGGGAGAGATTGTCGATTTCGCTGACCTGACACATATCTTGATCACCCATGGCCATATAGATCACTACGGCGGTCTGCCCTTCGTGCGTCAAAAAACCAATGCCCTGATTGGCGCACATGAACTCGACCAACATAACCTGACCCACACCGAGGAACGCCTGGCTGTCACAGCTACACGCCTGTACCGCTACTTAGCCGAAGCAGGGTTGGGCCCAGAAACTGCTCAAGAATTGGTCCAGATTTACAAAATGACCAAGTTGAATTATCAACCCACCAAGGTCGATTTTACTTTTGAAGCCATTGACATGCGCCTGGGTCCTTTCGAGATGCTGCATGTCCCCGGTCACTGCGCAGGTCAGGTGGTTATCCGGCTGCATGATGTGCTTTTCAGCGGGGATCATGTGCTTGCTGAAATCAGCCCTCACCAAGCGCCGGAGAGGCTGTCGCTGTTCACCGGGCTGAATCACTACCTTCAATCCCTTGAATCAACCCAGAGCTGGTCCAGGGGTGTTCGGCTTACTTTAGGAGGTCATAACCAACCAGTCACCAACTTGAATATGCGCATTCGTGAAATCCAAGAAATCCACAAAGAGCGCCTGGCAGAATATCTCAAAATACTGCAAGTACCGCATACGATCGCCGAATTATCCAAAAAATATTTTGGCGAAACACATGGCTACAACGTCCTGCTTGCCCTTGAGGAGGCCGGCTCGCATATCGAATACCTTTACGAGCGCGGTCAATTAGAGATCGCCAATTTATCAGAAGTTGAGAGCGGTGGTGGCCTGGCCCCGATCCGCTATAAAGCATTAAGCCGTTCATAGTTCGTAGTGACGCACGAAAGTGCGTCATTGCTAATGACGGGCACTCTCGTGCCCTACTACAAACATTATCAATTAACCATTCACAATTTACCATTAGATAAGGAGGTTCCTATGTATTCTTTTCAGCCTTCTGAAGAGCAGCAAATGCTGGTCGATGCCATCAAGCGATATGCCCTGGACGATCTGCGAGCTGCTGCACGTGATGCCGACGAAGAAGGCAACTTGCCCCCTGAATTAATCGAGAAAGGGTGGGAGCTTGGCTACTTGCAAGCATCCATCCCCGAGGCCTATACCGGCTTTGGCGAGCGCTCAGCGGTTTCCGGTGTTTTGGCAGCCGAAGAAATGGCTTACGGCGATCTTTCGGGTGCCCTAGCCGTGATGACTCCCGGTCTTTTCACCACGCCAATCTTGCTGGCTGGGACAGAGGAGCAAAAAGCCGAATTCATCCCGCCGGTTATCGAAATGGAGTGGAAACCTTTTACTGCCGCCCTCATGGAGCAGCGACTGGATTTCGACCCTAATGATCTCGAAACAGTCGCCGAGCTGGATGGCGACGCATACGTGATCAACGGCCAGAAAACCTTTGTACCATTCGCTGATGGCGCCGAAGCCTTTATGGTTTACGCCGCCTTGGATGGTACTACCCAAGGTTTCATTGTTCCAGGAAATGCCGAGGGTCTCGAGGTTGCTGATCGACAGCAACTCTTGGGGCTAAATGCCTTACCTCTCTATGCAGTCAAATTTGACGGCGTACGCGTGCCCAAGGCCAACCGCCTTGGCGGTGATGAGGGTCACGATATGACCGCCATCATGTCATCGTCCAATGTGGCCTTAGCGGCCATGGCTATCGGTATTTCTCAAGCAGCTTTGGATTACGCCATCGAATATGCCAAGGATCGCGAGGTCTTTGGTGTCAAGGTGGCCCAGAAACAGGCTATCGCTTTCTTCATTGCCGAGATGGGCACGGAGATCGAAGCCCTGCGCTTGCTGGTTTGGGAAGCAGCCTGGATGATCGATCAGGGTATGGAAGAGGCCTTCAAGCATGCTTACCTGGCCCTCTCTGGAGCCATCGACACTGCCATGATGGTCACAGACCGCGCGGTTCAGATCTTGGGCGGGCATGGCTACATCCGAGAGCATCCGGTGGAAATGTGGATGCGCAATGGCCGCGGCTTTGCCACCTTTAGTGGATTGGCTATTGTTTAGTCAATTAGTCAGATAGTCACATAGTCAATTCGTCGGATAGTCGGATGGTCAAATGCCAGGCGATTGCGTTTATCAGCATTCATTATCCTGAAAATAAGCCCATCTTCAGACTATCAGACTACCAAACTACCAGACCATCAGACAAACAGACTAAAGACTAGGAGACTAAATATGATTGAATTCACAACCCCCAAACCGATCCAACAACTTCAAACCGTTGTCGAGACTGTGGCCGTGAATATGATGCGCCCTGTATCGAGGGAAATGGACGAAAACGAACACGCCATTCCCTGGGATTTCATCAATTTCATGCATACGGCTATCAAGTCCATGGGCGGCACCTCGATGGCGCCTGATGACAAAAAAGAAGAAAAACCTGAAGCCGAAAAGAAAAAGCACCCACCCATCGGCTATCAGCGCCTGGCATTCCTGGTAGAAATGCTTTCCTGGGGCGATGCGGGCATGTATCTCTGCATCCCCGGCGGGATGCTGGGATCTGCGGCCGTGGCTGCTGCTGGCACCCCAGAGCAGAAGAAGCGCTTCCTGAGCCGCTTTATGGGCGATAAGCCCGTCTTCGACGCCATGGCGATGACCGAGCCCCAAGCCGGCTCTGACACATCTGCTATCCGAGCGACAGCCGTGCTCGATGAAGACACGAACGAATGGATTTTGAACGGTGAGAAGATCTTCGTCACTGCCGGGCAAAAAGCCCTAGAAGAATCAGATGGTTTTTGCGTCGTTTGGGCCAGCATCGATCCCGAGGCCGGGCGCGCCGGCATGCGTTCATTCGTCATCGAGGCCGGCACTCCAGGTTGCAAAGTCACCAAGCAAGAGCACAAACTGGGCATCCGAGTCAGCGATACGGTGTCAATCCACCTGCAAGACTGCCGAGTGCCATACGAGAACATCCTCGGCAGCCCCACAGTGGAAAAAACCACCAAAGGCTTCAAAGGCGCCATGGCAACCTTCGATGCCACGCGACCAATCATCGCTGCGCAAGCAGTTGGTATCGCTCGTGCAACGGTAGAGCTTGTCAAAGAAGTGCTGGCCGAGAATGGCATTGAAATTCGTTACGGATTGCCCCGGCAGAAAATGATATCTATCGAACGCGATGTCATCGACATGGAAGTCATGCTGCGCTCTGCCTGGTTATTGACCATCAAAGCCCTATGGATGGCCGACAACAAGATCCACAACCCCAAAGAAGCCTCCATGTCGAAGGTTTACGCGGGAGACATTGTGGTCAAGATCACCCAAAAGGCCGTTGAGCTATTAGGCCCGTTGGGATATAGCCGGGAACTGCTGCTCGAAAAGTGGTTCCGTGATGCCAAGATCACCGATCTCTACGAAGGCACCGGCCAGATCAACCGTCTGGTGGTGGCTCGTAATATGCTCGGGTATCGCGGCAGTCAGTTACGCTAATGCAAATTGTTACGCGCTGTTCTGGTTACGATGCTCTGCGTCGTAACGATTGGCGCAAGCGCTCCGCATTCTATATCAACGCTGGAGCGTCATACTAAAGTTCCACCGCAGAGCGGTGGAACGAGAAGAAATGTCGAGAAGCCGAAAAGGACTATGGCTTCTCACGCAGGTTCCCAAACCACCTCTGTCAATGAGCGCAATCGCGGTAAAATTTGTCATGTTGAAAAATTCTCTAAAAATATACACATTACAATGTGAATTAATTTCATGGAGGCACGCACAATGACGAAGAAGCGCCGCATTGGTATTCTGACGGGGGGTGGTGATGTACCTGGTTTAAACGTCGCCATTAAGGCTGTAGTTACACGATCACAGGATCATGATGTTGAAATTGTTGGTCTACGTAGAGGCTGGTGGTCAGTTGTTGGCATAAACCCAGAAACGCTTGAAAGTGCTGATGATCTCACTATAGATCTGACGCCTGCGGAAGTACGCACCATCGATCGCACCGGCGGTACCATACTGCATTCTTCACGCACCAATCCATCCAATATGAAGCCCAAAGATATCCCCGATTTTGTCGCCAAGGAAGACCGCGTGGCAAAAGATGATGGAACCGTAGATATCACCGGGCATGCTCTTAAAGTATTGGGTGCGCTTGAACTCAGTGCATTGATACCCATAGGCGGTGACGACACGCTCAGTTATGCAACTCGTTTGCATGAAGAGGGCTTCCACACTGTCGCAATTCCCAAGACAATGGACAATGATGTCTTTGGAACGGATTACTGCATCGGGTTCTCAACCGCGGTTACTCGCTCGGTTGAGAGCATCACTGCCGTACGCACAGTTTGTGGCTCTCACGAACGTATTGGTATCGTGGAGTTGTTTGGCCGCAACTCAGGCGAAACTTCTCTCTTTGCTGCCTATCTTGCCGATGTTGATCGTGCCCTCATTTCTGAAGTGCCGTTCGACCTTGATAAACTGATCAATTTCTTGAAGAATGACCGAGCAAAAAACCCATCCCATTATGCGATCATGACCATCTCCGAAGGTGCTCATCTCGAAGGTGGAGAGATCGTTCAATCTGGCGAAGCCGACGCCTACGGGCACCAAAAGTTAGGTGGTATCGGGCAAATCGTTTCACAGGAAATCAAGAAACGTTCAGGTATGCACACCGTTTACCAACAGTTGGCTTACCTGATGCGCTCCGGGTCACCAGACTCTCTCGACCGCATGGTGGCTGTCTCATTCGGCAACCTGGCTTTTGACCAGGTGATGCTGGGCCATACGGGACGCATGGTCTCTCTTCAAGACGGCAATTACACCACCGTGCCCTTGCCCATGGTCATTTCGGCCAAGAAGACGGTTGATGTCTCTGCCCTGTACGATCCAGAAAACTACAAGCCTAAAGTGAAGGACATGCTAGGTAAACCGATGTTCTTGTATTAGAGAACATGATGTCACTGCGAGGAGGGCTCACCATAAGTGAGCTTTGACGAAGCAGTCTCCATATACTATCATCGAAGGAGATTGCTTCGCCAAGCTGAGCGAAGCTCAGCCGCTGGCAATGACATAAGGAACAAAAATGACGCAATCAAAGTGGAAAGTAGGACTCACTGTATTCTTCATCCTGATCTTTGTATCGGGCTGCAGTACGCTGGCGGAATATGTACAACTGATTCCGTTTTTGGCGAGTCCTACAATCACCAACACTGCTGGGCCAAGCAGCACCCCCACATCAACAAAGACGATGGTAACTTTCAAGAAATGGACAGCCACACCCATCGGATTTGTTAGCGAGGAAGATGCGCAAGCAACCCTTCTCCCAACTCAGACACTGCGACCATCCTGGACACCCAGGCCTGAAAGCACATTGCGTCCTACCTGGACAGCTTCACCTACCCTAACCCCATCAATTACCCCTATTCCAACGGCAACACCGGAAATCTTCCGATTTCTTTACGAACAGTTTGAGTCCGAAGAAAATGCCTGGCTGCAAAGCAGCGGCGGGAACTGGTCCACAGATATCAAGAATGGTATCTATGAAATGCAAGTTACAATGCCCAATGTGGAAATCACAAGTTCTCGCACCTGGCTCAAGCTGGCTGAAGTGCGTTTGGATGCTGAAATTGGCTTCATCAACGGAGATGGTTATGCTGGCTTCAACTGCCGCGAAGGCACGGCCAGTTATTACACCCTCTTCGTCACTTCAGATGGTCTATATGGATTAGGGCATACGCTCAACTTCAAGCAAAATTTCCTGATCTTAGCGCCACATCCTGCTATACGAGTTGGTCAGGATAATCAGCTGCGAGCCGAATGCCGTGGGAATACGATTACTCTATGGGTTAATGGCACCCTTATTGTCAGAGAAGAGGTCGAGGCTTTAGGCCCCGGTTTCGCTGGCATGATGGTGGGAACAAGATTTGGCGACGATCACGTAACGGTACATTTTGACGACTTCCAAGTTTGGGGTCCTGCGGATTACGAAATTCAAACTGTCACCCCTGAGGGTGAATAGCTCATAATGATTGTTCCTGGGTACTTGACCAACCATTCGGCTGAGCTCATGACAAGCCGCGTTTATCAAAATGAAATTACCGCACAACCTGGCTACGTCCTGAGCACTGTCGAAGGATTGGACTTATACCCTGAATGATCTGTGAGTTACGATTAATCCAAGACCAATCTTAGGAGGTTGTTATGACCTACAGAGTCAACCATGCAGTGGTTATCGGTGCTGGCACAATGGGGGCTGCCCTGGCCGCACACCTGGCCAATGCTGGTGTCCGCACGACCCTGCTTGACATCATCCCCTGGGAATTGACCGAAGAGGAAAAAGCCAAAGGTCAATCCCTGGAAGACCCCAAAATTCGCAATCGAATAGTAAATGCTGGATTGCAGTCAGCGGTCAAATCACGCCCGGCAAGCTTTTTTGCCAAAGAGTTGGCCGATCTGGTTGCTGTTGGCAACCTGGAAGATGACTTCGACGTCATCTCTGAGGCTGACTGGGTAATCGAGGCGATCATCGAAAACCTGAAGATCAAGCAAGACCTGATGGCGCGCATTGATGATGTCCGGCAAGATCACTGCATCATCAGCACCAACACATCGGGCATCCCTGTGGCGGACATCGCCGAGGGTCGCTCGGAGGGATTCCGGCAGCACTTCTTGGGGACGCACTTCTTCAATCCGCCGCGCTATCTCAAATTGTTAGAGATCATTCCGGGACCAGATACCCTGCCCGAGATCATTAAATTCATCAGTCATTTCGGTGAATATCGCCTTGGCAAAGGCATCGTCCCCTGTAAAGATACGCCCAACTTCATCGCCAATCGCCTGGGTTTTGGCAGCGGCGCTTTCTCACTGGATTACATCCTCGAGCACGGCTACACCGTTGCCGAGGTTGACGCAATCACGGGCCCGGCCATCGGGCGTCCCAAAACTGCCACCTTCCGCCTGATCGACCTGGTGGGCGTGGATGTCTGGGAACATGTCGGCACCAATCTGGCAGAAGCCATCAACTTTGACGAACACGCCATGCGCTACCTGGGCTCTGAAAAAGCCAACTCTCTGATCCACACCATGGTCGAGAAGGGCTGGCTAGGCAACAAGACCAAACAGGGTTTCTACAAAATGGTTAAGAAAGATGGGGGCAAGGAATTCTGGACACTTAATCTTGAGACCTTAGAACATGAACCCCCTGGTGATAAACCACGCTTTGATTCCATTGGTGAGGCGAAGGGAAAAGAAACGCTGTCTGAAAAGCTGGAAGTACTGCTGGCGGCCGATGATCGAGCGGGTCAGCTTGTACAGGCCATGACCTACCAGGGCTTGGCCTATGCTTCTGAACGCATTCCTGAAGTAGCAGACACGCCCAAACCTATCGATGATGCTATGCGCTGGGGCTTCGGCCACCAGGCGGGTCCCTTTGAGATCTGGGACATGATCGGTGTAGCTAAGGCTTGTGAGGGGATGAGGGCCGCGGAGTTTCCCCCAGCCCCCTGGGTGGACGAGATGCTGGCTGCCGGCTTCGAGACGTTTTACGAGTATAAAGGCGATCAGAAGACAGGCGTCTACAACCCTGCCAAAGGAGATTACGAGGCCATTGAACGCACCCCTGGCCTGATCGTGCTCAAAGAAGAAAAGGATGCTGGCAAAGTTGTTGCTCAAAATCCTGGAGCGACCCTGGTCGATATCGGAGATGGTGTGGCATGCGTAGAGTTCAACACCAAGATGAACTCCATCGACGATGACATCATGGCCATGCTCAACGAGGCCATGGATCGTGCCGAGGCAGGTGAGTTCGAGGGCATCGTGGTCAGCAACGACGACGAACGCGCTTTCTGTGCGGGTGCCAATATCTTCGGCGTGGTCATGGCCGCCCAGAATGGGCTGTGGGATCAGCTTGAGGGTGTGGTCAAGACACTTCAAGACACCACCATGCGCATGCGCTACTTCCCTAAACCTGTGGTCGTGGCCCCCTTTGGCCTGACCCTTGGCGGTGGTGGTGAGATCACCATGCATGGCCAACGTGTTGTGGCAGCCGCTGAGCTTTATATTGGACAAGTGGAACTAGGGGTCGGTGTGATCCCTGCTGGCGGCGGCACCAAAGAATTGCTGCGCCGCATCGTCAACCCACCCATGCGCACCAAGGATGTCTCGGTGCTGCCCTTTTTGCAGACCGTCTTCGAACTGATCGGCATGGCCACCATAGCCACCAGCGCAGTGGAAGCCCGCATTCACGGCTTCCTGGGACCCAATGACCGCATCGTAATGAACCGGGACCACCTGTTGTCTGAGGCAAAGAAAGAGGCGCTGCACATGCTGAACACAGGCTATGTACCTCCTGCCCCAGAAAAAATCTACGCCGCAGGACGCGACACCCTTGCTGCGCTGAGAGCTGGCTTGCATATGTTTTCCGAGGGCGGCTTCATCACTGAATACGAATCCCAGATCGGCGAAAAGCTGATCTATGTGATGACCGGCGGCGATCTGAGTAAACCAGCCTGGGTCAGTGAGCAGTACATCCTCGACCTGGAGCGCGAGGCCTTCGTCTCCCTATGCGGCGAGGAGAAGACCCAAGAGCGCATGTGGCACATGCTGCAGAACAGTAAGGTATTGAGAAACTGATCTGTACACGGATTTCACGGAGAAACACGGAAAATTCTTCATGGATAAAATTCGGATGCCTTTTTCTGGAAAGCATAGTGATTTAACAGAAAAAATCATTGGAGCTTTCTATAAAGTTCACAAAGAATTGGGCTTCGGTTTTTCTGATAAAGTTTACGAAAATGCTTTGGTTATCGCCTTGAGCGCAATGGAGCTAACTGTCGAGCAACAAGTGCAACTTAAGGTTTATTTCGCTGGGCAGGTTGTTGGAGAATATATTGCAGATTTAATGGTAAGCAATGTTGTTTTATTGGAACTAAAATCTGCAAAATCAATCTCCGAAAAGCACGAAGCACAATTGCTCAACTATCTAAAAGCCACTGAGATCGAAGTCGGTCTATTACTCAATTTTGGCCCGAAAGCAGAATTCAAGCGAAAAGTTTTTGACAACAAACGAAAAGGTTCGTTGTCCTGGACGAAACCAAAATAATCCTAAAAGAATTTCCGTTCAATCCGTGTTCATCCGTGTACGTTAAGGAGAAAATCCATGACTAAAAGAGACCCAAAATACGATCCCGTCATCGTTGCAGCGGCTCGCACGCCGGTTGGTAGGGCAAAACGCGGCAGCCTGGCCACCGTGCGCCCCGAGGATATGGCCGCGGCGGTGATCAAAGAATTACTCAAAAGAGCTGATCCGCTCAAGCCCGAAGAGATCGATGATGTTGTTATTGGTTGTGCTTTCCCCGAAGGCGAGCAAGGCATGAACATGTCCAGGTTGATTGGCTTCCGGGCGGGTTTGCCTGTTTCGGTGCCCACTGAGACCATCAACCGCTTTTGCTCATCGGGCATGCAGAGCATCGCTCACGCGGCCCAGGCCATCATGGCCGGGTGGGTCGATGTGGCCATCGCTGGTGGCGTAGAATCCATGACCATGGTACCCATGACAGGCTATCACTTTGCCCCCACACCCCATCTGGCAGTCAATTATCCCGAGGCCTTCACCAGCATGGGTTTGACAGCTGAGAACGTGGCCGAGCAGTACGGTATCAGCCGCGAAGCACAAGATAAATTTGCCTTGCGCAGCCACACCCTGGCCAACGAGGCAGTGACATCTGGTCGTTTCGATGAAGAGCTGGTTATCTTGGAAGTGGAGATCGTCGAGCCGGGCAGCAATGGCAAATCTAAGACCAAATCATTTACCTTCAAGCGTGATGAAGGCCCACGCGCTGATACGAGTTTGGAAGCGCTGGCAAAATTACGCCCGGTCTTCAAAGAGGGCGGCACGGTCACCGCGGGCACATCCTCGCAGATGTCCGATGGTGCAGCAGGCGTTGTGATCATGTCTAAGGCCAAGGCCGATGAACTGGGGCTCAAACCCATGGCACGCTTTGTGTCCTTCGGCGTGGCTGGTGTACCCCCTGAAATCATGGGCATCGGCCCCGTGGAAGCCATCCCCAAAGCGCTCAAGATCGCCGGTATGTCGCAGGATGAGATTCAACTTATCGAGCTCAACGAAGCGTTTGCCGCCCAAGGATTGGCCGTGATGCAGGAGTTGGGCTTGAGTGAAGAGATCACTAATGTCAATGGCGGCGCCATCGCTCTGGGCCACCCCCTGGGAGCAACAGGTGCAAAACTGACCGTTCAGTTACTCTACGAAATGAAGCGCCGAGATTTGAAACACGGCATGGTCAGCATGTGCATTGGAGGCGGCATGGGCGCCGCGGGCATCTTTGAAAATTTGAATTAGTGTCACTGCGAGTGGCTGAACGAAGTTCCGCTGAGCGAAGCAGTCTCCATCTTAACCGGAGGAGATAGCTTCTCCCTTCGGCCCCCTTCGGGGTCAGAGCTCGCAATGACGCAACCAAAAGAAGGAGTTAAGTATGTCCGATTTCACAGTAAAAGAATTGATCTTCAACCATGAGAAAGCCTTCCGCGCCGACAAAGCCGTGGGTGTGGAGGCCGTTATTCAGTATCACCTTACCGGTGATGAGGGTGGCGATTACATCATCGACATCAAAGATGGTGCCTGCAGCGTCGAAGAGGGCACTGCTGATTCCCCCATCATGACCCTGACCGCCGATGGCCGCTACTTCGGCGATGTGCTGCTGGGCAAGGAAGATGGCATGAAGGGCTTCATGCAGGGTAAACTCAAGTTGGCTGGTGACCTTAACCTGGCCATGAAACTGACCAGCTTCTTCAAGATGGGATAGAACGTTAAACGTTACAAGTTACAGGTTGCACGTAATACTCAAACAGGGTGTACTTTACTGTATGCCCTGTTTTCATTTTGGGAATCTGTAAGTTTTTGTCGGACAAATAAGTAACGTCATGCTCAAATAATTTTCTAGTTGGTGTCATCCCTTCGACATGCTCAGGGCATGATTCGCCACTCCGTCGCTCAGAATGACAAACTACTTGGAGAAACTTGCACATCGGGTTTCTTTAAAAAGAAATAAGCCCCAATCCTTGGATTGAGGCTCAGAATATGGTTTGGGTTGTTTTAACTTAGTGCAGCATCTCGGAATACACATTGTTGCCAGGGTTGGGGTCAGCGAAACCGGGGTGCACTTCGCAGCCGATCAAGTAGCTGAAGACATTGGTGTCTAGGCTGATGCCGGTGGAGAAATCTCTGGTCTGACCGGGATTCAGGTTGAGCTTGACGTTGAAGTTGCGATGACCACCGCTGCTCAGTTGACCGTTGTTCTTGTCGGTGCGCTCTGCGGAGCAGGAGACCTGTACGTTGACATTGTGTACTGTGCCCGGTCCGTGGTTGGTGATGCGCACGAAGAACTGACCATGGGGCTGCTTACCGGGGAAGATGTCGGTCACGGCCACGTCAGCGCTGAACTGACCATTGCTGCCGCCTGGCTTGCCAGATCCACCCGGTTTGCCGCCGCCCTGTCCCTTCAGGTGCTCGTTGTAGAAGTTGTTGCCGCCGTTGGGGTCATTGAAACCAACCTTGACTTCGCATCCAACCTGGTATTCATAGACATTGGTGTCCAGGTTGAGGCCGGTGGAGAAGGACTGGGTCTGGCCAGGGCTCAGGTTCAAGGTCACGCCAAATTGACGCTGCTTGCTGGGGCCCATCTGGCCATTGTTGACATCCTGGCTGTTGAAGCCGCAGAGAATGTCGGCATGCACATTGTGCAGCGTGCCCGGTCCGTGGTTGGTGATGCGTACGTGGAATTGACCGTGGGGCTGGCCGCTGGGGTAGATGTCGGTCACGGCCACGTCGGCGGTGAAGGCTCCCTGGGGTGCTGCCGGAGCGGCTGCCGCAATGGAGCTGATTGAGAGGGCCAGTATCGCCAGAAGGGGCAGTACTTTGTGGGAAATGCGAGTGTGTCTGGGGGTTAGCTTGTTCATGATTATCTCCTGTTTGATTAGTTTTTGATTTCTACCCCTTTAGTCGCAGGAGATCAACAATAAGTAACAAATTTTTGTAATCGATCAAATTAAATATTGATGTTACGCAAGCTAAAGAGAATCTCCCTGGAAATAGGGGGTCGGGAGCGAAGCCCCCACCCCCTATTTCCAGGGAAACCTCGCTACGTGTGCGTAACATGAGTTAAATATTCTCAAACCCAAACTCTGCTTCGCGAACTCTGCGTCTCAGCGGTTATTTGGCGTTTAGGGAGAAAATAGTTTTCTGGAGCAAATCTTCTACATTCGTGCTCAAACTATTGAAACCTTGATGGATGATTAGCGTAGATATATATAACACTACATGAATGGAAAAAGTATGAATAAATTACATATCGCCCATTTCACAAATATTTACCATCCCGTAATTAACGGCGTGGTCCGTTCAGTATCTTCGTTTAAGAATGAGTTCGCTGAGATGGGACACAACTCCTTTGTTTTTACTCACCATGAGGGTGACTACGTTGATGATGAACCCTTCGTGTTCCGCTATCCCAGCCTGGATCTTCACTCATCCATCGATTTTCCTGCTGTGATCCCTGTTTCGCCTTTCGTCGACAAATTATTGCCAAACCTAAAACTAGATGTAATCCACGCCCATCACCCTTTTTTGTTGGGCCAAACCGCGGCCAGTAAAGCCCAAAAGCTAGATATCCCTCTGGTTTTTACTTTCCACACTCAATACCGAGAATACAGCCACTACATTCCGTTGCCGCAGCAAGCTGTGCAAGATTTTGCCAAAAACATGATCCATATCTGGTTGAGCGAATATATTAAGCAATGTCAACACATCGTGGTGCCATCAGAAGGGATGCGGGAGATATTGGTTGAAGAATATGGTTTGACTGGTGGATATTCGGTCATCCCGACCGGGATCGACTTGACGCCTTATCATAATCTCAATGGTCAGGCAATTCGGCATCAACAGGGATGGCGGGAAGACAAAGTGATTGTCTCTGTGAGCCGGTTGACACCCGAAAAGAATTGGCGCACTCTAATAAAAGCATTCGCAAAAGCCCATGGTTCGCGCCCAGATCTCCGGCTAGTGATCATTGGCGACGGCCCCGATCGTGCTGATCTAATTCAATTCACCCAAGAGCTCGAAATTGCTGCGAGAGTAGAATTCCTAGGAAAAATTCCTTTCGAAGAAATCCCACATTATCTTTCCGCCGCTGATCTTTTCGCCTTCGCATCGATTACAGAGACACAAGGATTGGTTACCCTGGAAGCGATTGCCGCTGGTTTGCCGGTTGTGGCCGTCGAAGCCACCGGCACTTCCGATATCGTTCGGGACGGGATGGAAGGCTTTATCACTGAAAACAACAGTGAGTCATTGGCAGCTGCAATGATCCGAATATTTGAAAGACCTGAGCAGGTATCAAATTTCCGCCAGGCTGCTCTCCAACGGGCAAAGTATTTCGATATTCGGAAACAGGCCAAACGGCTCGAGGAAATCTACTATCTTGCCATCGAAGATCATAGACATGGTCGATACGTGCAGATCGAAGATGAGAAAACCCTGATGCCTAAAATCATTGACGCAGTGATGTCGTAGAACGTAGCATTTTATCCGATGTAAGAAAAATCTCCTCGATGCAATCTAAAGGGCATGCGCTCAATTACTGGGTTCATGCCTTTTTTTATTTCCACATTAGGGTTGATTCTGCTTTCTGGCTGTGGAGTATCAATTAACCTCACCGCGGATACTGAAATCCCCCAACATACCGCTGCCGCCGAACAATCATTTTCGACCCCCGTTCCTCACCCAACCCAAACTCCCGAGCCAACGCCACTTCCAACCGAACCTAAACCAACCTGGATCCCAACCCCCTCAGAGCTGCCCTTGGGTTACGAGCAGTCGATACCCTTCGACGGCATTTACCCGGTTTACACGCCCTTTTTCGCCTCGGCAGAGGATGCCCCTTTAGATGACGAGGAGCTGGTTTTAGGCGTAGCCTGGGACGGCGAGGCCAAGGCCTACCCCATCACTGTGCTGCGCTTCCGGGAGATGGTCAACGATGAGTTGGCCGGCTTCCCCACACTCGTCAGCTACTGACCGCTTTGCTACACCGGTCTCGTGCACGACCGGCGCATTGATGGAGAAGCCCAAATCTTTGGCAACGCGGGTGGGCTCTACAAATACGCCATGACCTGGTGGGATCATGAGACCATCTCGATCTGGTCACAGCCCACGGGACGCGCGCTGGCTGGTCCCATGAAGGGCACCGAATTGACTTTGCTGCCCTCTCAAATGGTCTCCTGGAAAACCTGGAAAGAAGCCCATCCGGAAACCCTGGCGATGACCAACAGCTACTCACAGTTAGGCTTCCGGCGGCAAAAATTCGATATTGAATTTGTCATCGGCGTGGTGCTGGCCGACCAATCCAAAGCCTATTATTACGATCAAATCTCTATCGACACGGTGCTCAATGACTGGGTCGGCGACTTCCCTGTCCTGATTTGGGCATAAAATGACGATTATCGAACCTATTTGCGGGAAGTCAATGGAGAAACACTTACCTTCAGCTGGACTGATGGCACCTTGAAGGACGCGGAGACAGGATCCACGTGGGATGCAAAAATCGGCCTCGCCACCGACGGCCCTCTCAAAGGTCAGGCGCTGCAGCCGGTCCCCAGCCTGACAGCCTACGACTGGGCCTGGGAAGATTTTTATCCTGATAGTGAAATTTATCAGCCGTAATTGGATTGTCGTTAGTCCATAAGATGTGGAGAGGATTTTTCTCTGTCATATATTTTCATACCCAAACAAGGTGCGACTCACTTCGGAAGTGCGTCGCACCTTTGATCTGTTATTTCACCGCCACCAAAATGTCAAACTCAGAGTCATCCGAGTCGGGGATGAAGCGGCGGTCATAGAGCTCCATATCGAACTTGTCGGGATGAAGCTCTATATCGGCCTGGGGCAGCCAGGTTGTGTAGATATACTGGTAGGTCTCACCCAGATTGTGAAGTTTACCCTTATGCGTGAAAACGGCAAATTTATAAGCCGGGATCTGGCGCACAACCATGCCTTCTGGGATGTCGCTGGCATCGGTGACTTCATAGCAGGCCACATACTCGAACTCACCTTCTGCTTGACCCTCAAACTTACTGAAGCAAGCGCCAAAGTTGCACTGGCCGGTGATATTCTTGATTTCATTCTCCCGAGACATAAACTTGCCCCACATATCGGCAATCTCATGATTGAAGGACCCGCTTTCATTTTCGGCCAATTTGCCAATATACGGCATCCCGACCACGGTCATAGCCGGTTTGTTAACGAACTTGGGTTGCATAACATTTTCCTTTCGGTCTCTTGCAGATGTATAGATGGATACGGGGATCTTTGCCCGTTCAACAGGACACTGCACTTCAACCAGACCCTTATGGATCTGCAGATCGCTGGTTGTGCTGATGCCTGTTTCAGGCAGGTAGACTTCTCGACAAGGTCCGGTGATTTTGAAAGCATTAGACTGAGTCCAGGCATACAAGTCGGTGTAAGCCTGACTGATATCAACATATTCGCCTTCATGGATCACTGTGGCCATCCGCTCTACAGCAGACAACTCCCGCAGGGTTACGGGGGATCCTTCCCAGTCCCCTGCCCGCTGGCTGGCGCGCGGCTTGAAAGGCACCGCCATCTCTACTTCCCGATCTGATTCGGCATAAGGCAAATCATTCAACAGTGCGAACCAGGGGCCCGTAGGTTTGATCCGGGCTCTTTCCAGGTTGCCAAGCAATAGCTTCTGCAAACTCTCTCGTGCCGGAGTTATAGCCTGCTCGCTGGCAGCCACCGCCCTGGCCGAAAGCACAACCTGGGAACCAATGCCCTTGATGACAATCTCTGCCCCTAAGGCTAATTGCTCTCGTTCGAGCTGCCTGAGTCGTATCTCCACTTGCGCCAAGCGTGCTTGCTCAGATTCGACCTTTTCAACCAGTTCAAGCTGCTTCATGCGCAGCATGCCGCGCAGTTCAGCAATGGAGAGATTCTCGTCTATCAGTTGCGCAACCTGATCGAGAGAGAAACCCAAATTATATCCTTTGAAATTCAATCAAAAAAACAGGTCTGGGCGGCGCGAAGCGCCGCCCAGACCTGTTTTTTTGAAACATTCCCCCTTCCTGGGAATGCGTAGCAGATAAAGGGGGATGGGTTTTTACTCTTCGAAAGGCACGTCAACAATCTTTGCCTGGATCTCAGTATGCAATCTGGCAATCTCCGCCTTGACAGCTTCAACAATTTCATCCCTGGCGATCATGCGCTTTTCTTTTTGGTCTCGGCGCTTGAATTCAAATTGACCCTTCTCAAGCCCGCGCCCGCTGACCGTCAGACGAATGGGCATACCGATCAGATCCGCATCGTTGAATTTCACGCCGGGGCTTTCGTCACGGTCATCGAAGAGAACTTCGATGCCTTCGGCGAGAAGCTTATCATAAAGCCTGTTGGCCGCTTCCAGGCTGGCACCTTGGTCTTTTTTGCTCAGCAGCACAACCAGATGTACCTGATAGGGCGCTACGGTAATCGGCCAGATCAGGCCATAATCGTCATTGTGTTCTTCAGCTACAGAGGCCAACAAGCGTCCGCTGCCAATGCCGTAAGAGCCCATGATAACCGGCTTCTCTACCCCATCTTTGTCCTGGAAGGTGCAGCCCATGGAATCGCTGTAGCGAGTGCCCAATTTGAAGATGTTACCCACTTCCACGCCGCGGATTTCGTTGAAAGCGCCGCCGCAGTTCAAGCAGATATCTCCTGCGCGGGCAGCGGTAAGGTCAGTGACGATGTCAGCTTGGTAATCACGTCCCAGGTTAGTATTGAGCATGTGATAACCGGCATCGTTAGCGCCTGCAACCAGGTTAGCTGATTCGGGAATCAACTCATCGACAACGACTACAACCGGCAAGTAATCATTGGTTTCAGGCAGCCCAATCGGCGAGGCGTAGCCCGGTACCGCGCCAATGGCTTCGATCTCTTCTTCAGTGGCAGGACGCAGCTCACTGGCGCCCAAAGCATTGACCAGTTTGGTCTCGTTGAGGTCCATATCGCCGCGCACAATGGCAAAGACAAACTTCTGGACGCTAGACTCACCTTCGGGGATATCCGCCACCATGAAGACCGCCTTGGCCGTTTTGGCTTCAGGAATATTTAGGAATTCTGCCAGCTCGGCGATGGTCTTACAATCTGGCGTTGCGACTTTTTTCAGAGCTAAAGCATCTTCTTTCGGTAAGGCTTCTTTTTTGAATGTAGCCACATGGCGGTTAGCCGCATATCCACAATCATCACAAATCAACAGGGTATCTTCGCCGAAGGGAGTCAAATACATATATTCATGAGCTAACTTGCCGCCCATCATGCCTACATCCGACTTAACAGCAATCACTGGGATGCCGCAGCGATGATAGATATCGAAATAGGCCTGATAATGTGCCCTGTATTGCTTATCTAATCCTTCCCAATCCTTGTCCAAACTGTAACTGTCTTTCATGGTGAACTCGCGCACCCTGATCAGGCCGGCGCGTGGACGCGGATCGTCACGCCACTTGGTCTGGATGTGATAGATCAGCGCCGGGAGCTGCCGGTAGGAGTGGATCTCCTTGCGAGTGAGGTCGGCGACAACTTCCTCGTGGGTCATGGCCAAAACCATGTCGCGCTCGTTTTTGTCCTTGAAGCGCCCCATCTCCGAGCCAATCTGGTACCAACGCTCTGTCTCCTGCCAAACTTCGGCGGGGTGCACTACGGGCATGGTCATTTCCTGGCCGCCGATGGCATTGATCTCATCACGCATGATATCTTCAATTTTTGTGATGGATCGCTTTGCCAGAGGCATGGCGGTGTAGATTCCCGCGGCTAACTGGCGGATGAAGCCCGCCCTCACCAATAATTTGTGGCTGGGCATTTCCGCATCGGCAGGTGCTTCGCGTAACGTTTGGCTGAAGAGTGATGACATTCTCATGGTGAACCTCCAAAATTAGGACACGGATTTCACGGATGAAGGCGGAAAAACTTATTCAAATCCGTAAAATCCGTGTCCAAAAAAATAGCCCTCCGGCCTTTTCAGTCCAGAGGGCAGTTTCTATTGATGGAATTGTTTCTTCCCACCAACCCCAAAAGACCGTAAGCCTACCTGGGCTTGCGGTTGCTAGGGACGGGAACTGGGGAGAAGCACAAATATTTCATAACGGGAAATAGTTTACCAGAGGATCATTGCCTGTCAAGACTCACTGTAGCTACTCGGGTTTAATGTAAATGCAAGAGCCATCATCTGTGTCCGCAGAGGCATCATAGTTTGTGGCTTTAGGATCGGTACATCCTAAAACAGGGCAATTTTTGGGGTCTCGCTGACAAGGAGTTTTTTCAACATCCACTAATTTCTCAATATTTTGACCTTGCAAGGCAATTGTCCCATTTACATCTACATCTGCACAAAGGTGGTTAATCCCATTTATGTTTTCAGATACCATTAACAGCTCATTCCAGCTCTGTGCCGCAGGATGCCATACTCGAATTTGTAGATTTACCCAACCACTTGGAATTGGAAAACATACTTGTAGAGGTGTCCACGTATTAATAAGAGTCACGGTTGCTGCATCGATGTTTTCCTGTCTTTCAGGCGGATCGGGCAAATAACTTGGCACCGGCAATGCTTGCCGTACTGGAGCACCAGTATCTATGGTTCCGGCATGGTTTGCGCCTGCAAAAACTGTGTTCACAAGGATTGATATTTGTATTAGTACCAATCCGAACACCGATATTAATTTCTTCATCTCACACACCTTCCAGTCCCCTAGATAGAAGTTGTTTACACAATCATCCTATTCTTTTTTAATTCTCAAGTAAATAGTACAAAGGTATCCAGGTTGGGATACCTTGATTTCATGAATTTTCCGGAAAATATATTGATTGCAGTGCTGCATATTTCCCAAAATATGCAGATATTTAGAAATTACAACGCTAGAATCATCTGGAACTGTGATAATTCTTCTTTCTCGAAGCCAACCTTCTCAAATGTGGCGCCGAATTCTTCGGGAAATATTGCCGGAACAACCCATGTTTTCTCAGGGAATTGTGTGAATAGGCCTTGGAGTAATTTCTCTCCCTGGTCCATTTTTTGCGCCTCGTGCATGATCAGCATCGAACGCAGAGAAATCTGTGGGGCTTCCGGAGACGAAATTGCCACATAGGCATCCTGATAACGATAAGCCTTGAAAGGGGGGCCAAAATGGGCCAGGGTCTCACCAGAAATTTGCCAGGGGATATCAGCGATTCCAAACGAGCTGAGCAATCGCCCCATCGCCCGCAGATCGATCTCTTCAACAGGCACAGAGGCCCCCTCGGATTTCTCAAGTCGATAGCTTACCAGTCGCCGAAGGGTCGAAAAGCCGGCGTTTTGATATAGGCATACCGCGGGGCTGTTTTGTTCGATAACTTCCAACTCCATGCGGCGGTCACCGCGCTCTTTGGCTTCTTCGATCAGCGCATTCATCAGGCCGCGCCCAACACCCTGGCCGCGCGCATCGGGGGAAATTGCCATTCCCGCCAAGCGACTGCTCCAACCCCTGCGCGCAACCAGAGCAGCACCCACACCTTTCCCATCACGGATCACAACACGGCTGAAATTGATATCGATGCTGTCATAACGCAGCATACCGTAAAACTGCTCCAGGCCGATATGGATAGGAACAAGATAGTCCGAAAAACCCACGTTGAGCAGCTTAGCAGTGTTGGCGACACCGTATTCAAGTACAGATTGTAGTTCTAAATCCATTTTCTATTTCTCACTTGTGGTCACAAATCTGATCACCGGACCATCCCAATCATCTTCATTGATGAACTCGAATCTATCCCCTGTATATCCAGAAATCACTTTGTGCCAAAATTCACCCACAGGGAGATTCTGCTCTTCTTGGGCAATCTTCCACTGACCTGGGAAGCGCTCAAACAATTTATGTGCGACTTCATTCCCAAGTCCCCTATTTCTATATTTTCTCACGATAAAGAATTCTGCCATTGAAAAGTATTTCTCTTCTCCGCTGCTGACCTCACGAATTAAGGCAAATCCAGCTAGCGCTCCAGATATTTTTACCAAGAAAGGGAATCTCCCTAGTTCAGTCCAGTAATGATCGAGATAATTATATCCAAATTCGCCATGCTGGTTGACGTCTTTGCCATTGAATTCACTCATATCGTGCTGGTAGAGTTCCAATAATTTGCGCAGGACGGGTTTATCTGAAAGTTTGGCGAGAACGATTTCAATAGCCATATTCACCCCCAATATAACTGATTTACGGTTTTGTCGCAATTGCCATGGATTTTCGGAACCTGAAAATTGCTGCGATTTTTGGCCAAACTCCGAGAAAAGATCATCAACATCCAACGGCATGGTAACCATCTGGAGTTCACCATGCCGTTGGCGACGCAGATCTACTCTGATAGTAAATGGATTTCCAGAAAAATAAATTTAATAACTCATGTTACGCACACGTAGCGAGGTTCCCCTGGAAATAGGGGGTGGGGGCTTCGCCCCCGATCCCCTATTTCCAGGGAGATTCTCTTTAGCTTGCGTAACATCAATTAATAAATCTTGTGAATCTGCGAAAAAATGTACTGAGTCAGTGGAAGTATCAGCATCCAAATTATAAGTGTCGGGTAGCCAGAAAAAAAAGCTCCTCACAAATTGTGAGGAGCACACAGAAAGGGGGGGGAATTTGCGGCTTAAGCCTGGGAGCCATCATCCAGCTCTGGGGGTGCCTCATCAGCATCAAATTCTAGGTCAAGGTTGTGCAGGGTCTTTATTTCCCTGTAGGCCAATGTCCAAGATGTGGATACATAAGTTTCCTTTAATCCACTCAAGAAACCCAGCGGCACGATAAAGAACAAGAGGAAAATTGGAACTCCAGCAACTAATCCTGCCACCAGGGATTGCATATCGCCTGCAAAGATACTGGAAACGCCGCCCACTGTCAGGCCAAGCAAACTGCCGATCACGAGCGCAATTACAACCAGCAAAAGCGCTACCGGAATCATAGCGATGGAAAATCCAATGCTGATGCCAATCAGGATCAACCACATGATGATGGCATCTTTGAAGTTAGCTCGAACCATTTGATAGCCTTCTTTGATGGCATCGATGGGGCCCAAGCCCTCCAAAACACATACACGGTAGAAAAAGCGCTTGAGCAGCGATAGGGCTGCCGATACGAGAATGGCCAGGAAGACCACCAAAAAGAATAATCCTACCGCAGCAACGGTACCAATAATCCCAGCGACCGTGTTTTCGGTAAACCAAAGCAAGGATGGCGAAAGCACGATCAAAAATAGCAGCACAAACGCCAGGAATACGGGCACATCGATAACCAGATTGATCAAGAAAACTTGCCAGGCCGATCGAGAGAAACCTTTGCGGAAGCCCTGGCGGACCCCGGATTTGGTTTCCGTAGCCTCATACTCATCTACGAGCTGGACAATAGCTGATTCGCTGACATAGCGCAATATGATTCCCAGGATGATTAGCAATGCGATCACACAGCCGCCAACAACGGCCAGGGTGACAACGGTTTGGCCGACCTCTTGGGAAATTTCATTTTTGAAGAATTTTTCTAGCTCGCGACCCATCTCGTCAAAGCCGTTTTGCATTTCCTGCCAGCCCTGTTGAAATTCCTCGCCCAGATCATCACCCGGCTGAAATTGGGAATCTCCACTCTCTTGACTGGAACCGCTGCCGTTGCTCTGCCACATCCGATCGGGGAACGATGAGGTCGTCAGGGCTAAGATGATACCGAATACCCACAGCACTTTGTAGCTCCAGAGGATGCCCCAAGCTCGGGATAATATTTCTTTATGTTTCATTTTTGTTCTCCTTACGTCTCAAAACTCTTCGTCTTCAAGACGTTCCATTCAACATATGATTTCCATTTGTCCGGATCCACCAGCTGGCTAACCAACTCCAATACAGCAGACCAATCAGCATTGTGATGCCAACATTGAAGATCAAGCTCCACCCCAGGAAGCTGTTACCACCAAAGAGACTTGCACCCAGTTGCCCTGCCCGTAGTATTCCTAATCCACTCAAGCCCGTGACAATGACCGGGGAAGAGCCACCTGAAGGCAGCAAGGCCATGATTTGATCGGCTCCGGGGACTATGCGCAATGCCCATAAAACCAGATTGGAGACGATAAAAATTGCCTGAACTAAGGCCCAAGACCCCAACAATCCGAAGGGCGCTGCCCGCCATCCTGTCTGAGAAATTTTATTCCATAGCGAAGCATTATCCTCGCGCGGCAGGCGCATACCTACTTGGGCGACGAAAACTTCATTGGGGAGCAAATCTTCAGCGGATGGAACATCATCAAGCAGCATCGAGATGGCCTGGATTTCTTCCAAATGCGCCTTACAATCGGCGCAAATCTGCAAGTGTTGTTCAACTTGTCGCCACCTGCGAATGCTTAATTCGCCATCGTGATAGGCATTTAGCCATGAGTTCACACGTTCGTTCATACGGTCTCCATAAGAGGTGCTAGGTGTTCTCGCAGCAAATTTCGAGCGTAGTTCAAGCGAGACATGACAGTCCCTAAGGGAATTCCCAGTGTTTCGCAAATCTCACGATAACTGAGGTCTTCGTACTCTCGCAGCACCATCACCGCTCTGCTGGCATCGGGCAGCGCCAGGATAGCCTGGCGTACTCGCATTGCTCGCTGCTCTCTTTCGACTGAGCCTTCGGGGCCTATGGTCGAAGAAGCGATCTGAACATCATCGATATCCATGGCATGCTTTTGTTTGCGCAGCACATCGATGGCCGCGTTTGTGGCAATGCGATACAGCCAGTTGCGAAATGCAGATGTCGGTTTGTAACGGTTAAGGTTCTGCCAGGCTCGAATGAAAGCCTCTTGAGCGGCATCCTCGGCGATCTGACTATCTCCACACATACGGTAGACCACGTTGATCACACCAGCTCGATGTAAACCAACCAGTTCGCAAAATGCGTTGCGGTCGCCCTGTTGGGCACGAATAACCAGGTCGTTATCAGTCTGTGTTAGAGATGCTTGTTGGTACACGCCGTTGCGGATCCTTTCAACCCTTACAACGAATACTTGAACAAATTTATTCGGTTGGAATTTAATAAAAGGAGTTTTCCAGCATCATTATGCTGATCAATATTTTCGACAGGGAAGTCTGGTGGGGGGTCTCAAGGAATCGCCGTGGTAAGGGCCCTTGGTAGGGGACACATTTGGGGGTAACATCATCATCTGACTTAACGCGGATAGAATTTCCGGTTTCAATGTTTTTTTATCCACCAGGAGCAGCTTTATACTGCACTATCAATTTCCTAATCAAGCAATAATTTTCCCTCAACATCAATAGTTACTTTCCGTCGACCAATAACAAAAACTTCTCCACTACAGCGGGATCGAAGTGTGAGCCTGAGTATTCGCGGATATAATCCAACACTCTTTCTTTCTCCCAGGCTTTCCGATAAGACCGGTCGGAAGTCAGCGCGTCCCACACATCCACAACGGCGAATATGCGCGCTGGGAGCGGAATTTGCTCACCTTTTAAACCGCGTGGATAGCCCGTACCGTCCCATTTCTCGTGGTGGCAGTAGGGTATATCCAGCGCCGGGCGTAGGTAATCAATCTGTGAGAGGAAATTATAGGCATAAACCGGGTGTTGGCGCATGATCTCCCATTCTTCTTCTGTAAGTTTGCCTGGTTTGAGCAGGATGCTGTCGGGGATGCCCATTTTGCCGATATCATGCAGCAGCGCGCCGCGGCGTACCTGCACCATCTGTTCTCCGGAGACTCCCATCTCCCGCGCCAGACGTTGGGTCATGGCAGTCACGCGGCGGGTGTGGCCTTCGGTCTCTTCGTCGCGAAGTTCCAGTGCTTTAGCCCAGCCTTCCAGAGTTGTGTCATAGGCCAGGGTCAACTCGAGATTGGAACGCTGCAAATTCTTGAAAAGATTGGCATTGTCGATGGCGATCGCTGCTTGAGTAGAGAGTGCTTGAACCAAATTCATCCATTCCTCATCAGGGTCTAGGAGAGTACGATGGAAGATCTCCAGCACTCCTTGAATCTGCCCCTTTGCGGTCAAAGGTACACCAAGGAAGGAGACAAATTTCTCAGTTCTCAGCATGGGCGAACGCAAGAAATCCGTTTGGCCTGTAGTCAAATCCGAGATTTGAACGATCTTGTTCTCCAAAGCCGCTTGCCCGGCATGCCCCTCCCCCAATCGCAAACGGGTGTACCGCAATGCGTCTGTATGAAAACCGCGCTGGGCGCTGAATTTTAGCACCTGCGCCTGGGGATCGAAAAGCAGTATAGCAACAGCATCGACATCTAACTGGGAGATGACTTGTTCAAGCAAGACATTGAGTGATACGCTTAGATCGACGCTACCCGATATAGCCCGGTCAACTGTATGCAGAGATTGCATGTTCGCCAGGCGGCGCCTGGTTTCATCGAATAGACGGGCATTTTCCAGCGCGATCGCTGCCTGCTGGGCAAAAGCCGCCATGACTTCCTGCTCGGCTTCTGACCATGTGCGAGGGGCATCGAAAGAGCAGCTAA
>CAYQQX010000048.1:0-27524 GCA_964419495.1 uncultured Anaerolineales bacterium | reverse complement strand
TGTCTTAGCTTACCCTGCTATCTGCTAATGTGCAAATGGACAAAGTCCAGCCAAGGATTTGAGTAATAAGGAACAACAGACGGGCTTCGGTACGATGAAAATATCGCAATACCAGTACAAGCCCAGTCATCCAAAAGGCCAGAGAGAGCATCAATGCCGGCAAAAGGGTTACCAGACGGTTTTCATATTGGCTAAACAGGTACCACCGATAGCCTTCAAAGAGCAAGAAGACTGGCATTGCCAGCACCAGCAGGGCAATAAGAATTCTCAAAAATGTACTGCGAAAAGTAGGATCAAGAGTCATTCGGCTTGCTCTTCATTCGAATGCACCTGTGCCCACCCACAGCGGATGGCGTAAAGCATTGCCTCGGTTCGTGAATTCACCCCCAATTTTCCATAAATATTGCTGATGTGGTTTTGCACAGTGCGTTTGGTGAGCACTAATTTTTGGGCGATGGCGGTATTGTCCATTCCTTGAGCAAGTAGTTGCAGGATTTCCATCTCGCGTGGAGTTAGGGGTGATTCTGTGGGGAAAGGTGATGTTGCCTCTGTGCCAGGTTGCTTTTCCCTTTTGATAGCACGGCGCACAACTTGACTCGCTACCGTTGGACTGAGCCAACTCTCGCCGCGCTCCGCCGCAAATACGGCATGAGTCAGCGTTTCCAGGGCTTCATCTTTGAGTACGTAGCCTGTGGCTCCGCTTTCCAGTAAACTGAAGATCATTTGAGCGTTGTCGTGAGCGGTCAAAACCAATATTGCAGTAGATTCGCCCTGCGTGACGAGCCTGCGGGTGACTTCCAGCCCATTGATATCTGGAAGATTTAGATCCAACACCAGTACATCTGGTTGTTTTTTTCTCACCAGTTTCAGGGCATCTTCTCCCGTGCTGCCCTCGGCAATCACGGCGATGTTTGGAGCAGCGTTGAGCACTGTTTTCATGCCTGCTCGTACAATCGGGTGGTCGTCAATTAGGATTACTGTAGTCATATCGTTCGACTTGCACGCTATGGGGTTCCTCCGATATCTCACCGGAGGGTTTAGGCAAATCTACGTTAAATTCTTCAACCACATCCAATCCGTCGCCAGGATCAGACTCTGAAAGAGCCGGTGGCAACTCATCTGGGATTGGGGTTGGCGTATCAGGGGTCTCTTCTTGAATTGAAGGTTCTTCATCAGGGGCAGTTTGGGCATCGGCAACCTGCTCACCAATCAGAACCCGGGCATGGTCTGGATCGCTGGTAGTACCATCTACACCAAAAGCCATAACTTGAATGGTGTACTCTCCCGGCCCAGGAGGAAGCCATTCCTGGCCGAATTCACTGAAACTCGCACCTGCTTCCGCTGGGGCAGCGCGATGGTAGGCTTCCCCATTCACATAGAGCACGATTTCGGCGATCCCTTCCCGGGCGTAGGCATGCGAGACCACTGTGATGGGTACTCCCAAAGGGATCGAAGCACCGCCGCGCGGCGAGTCAATCCAAGCTTGGGGGCCTGTACTGCGCTCACGGACACAGGAGCTTGTTATCCCTGCGATGATGAGCAGGACCATGAAGAGAAATGTTTTGCGAATAGGTGATGTTTTAATGATTTACTCCTGTTTTCACTTCTCAATTGCTTGATGCTTCTAAGCCCTGCTACTACTTGGATTGCGACCTGCGTTTCTGAGTTTTCAGTGATGAAAATCAATCACCGTAACGACACACCTTCAACACAAACACCCACTCGCCTGATTCATCGGCACCGTCGAACCTGACTGGAACTCTGACATGACCGGGGTCGCCAAGTTCAGCATTACAAAGGGGGTAAGAACGATCTGGGAAGGCTTCGATCTCATCGCCGCGCAAGAGATCAAACTCGAAATCTCCCATACTCCACTCACGAGTACCGGCTTCCAGGCGCGCCCAGGTGTGAAGAACGAGTTCTTCATCACCCCTTATATAGAATTGTTCCGAGACGAATTCGGCATGGGTGCCAAGACCGCCCGAACCCCAGCAATCATCATGTAATGATGAGTATCCACCGGATGGGATGCGCAGCTCGATCTCTGGAGCGGCCCAATCAGCCACCCGGCGTGACGAGTCGCCACCGACGACATCGGCGGTGAGATACATGAAGATATGGTTGATGCGCCAGCGCTCGAAGTAATCAGAACAACCTTGCTGCCAGCTAAGCCAATAGCGTGCTCCGCCTTCCACGTGATAATCATTATTATCCTCGTTCTCTTCAGCCAGATGGTCTCGCGGATCTATGGTGACTATGTACCCGCTTACACCATCAGCTATAGATCCAAAGCTTGAACGAATATCTTCTGTAATACCAGGCCACACTAATACAGTAGAGGTTCTTGGCGCTATGGTTACATTGTTCCATTCATAGGTTAGTTCGCGGGAGTGAGCTGGTATTGCGACCTCCACGGTGCGGTTTTCAAGTGCGCCATCATCGGTTATCACGCCTATTCCGGCATTTCTTACAGTTATTAGGAGTTGTTCGCCACTTGCATCGTATTCAACGTCTGTGATTACGAGATCGGGCAAATTTGGGCAGTAGGGACGGTATGCTGAAAATGCCCCGGAAATCTCTACACTTTCAATTACCTGGTCATTTGGATCGAGTACTATGCATCTGTCCATCATCCGGGGGTAGCCGCCAGACAATCTAGGAATAACGGTTGAGGCACCTGGCTCAAGTACGAATTCATACACACGTGTCAGGTTTATGCGTTCTCCGCTCCGCTGAATTTCTTCTATTTCTAAATCGCGGTAGGGCCAGGTGGCTGTGCCAATATTTTTTACAGTGATATGTGTGTTTCCGGTAGCATCATCTACCCAAACATTCTGAACTGATAGAGAAGGTGCTGGAGTCCAGCCTCCTGGTGAGCCAATGGGAGTATCCCCACTCGGTTCGACTCGGAAGGTGACCTCGCAGCGGCCGTTATCGGAGATGATGCGGCCTTCCCGGGCAGTAAAAAGTGCGTCATACGAGTTCGTAAAAAAGGTTTCTCCATCGCAGACCAGATCATCACAATCGGGGTCGCCATCCCAATTGCAGCGACCGCTGTCTTCGTCCATAATGTGGAAGCCTAGTAGCAGGGTTTCACCTTCAGGGACTTCGGTGATCAAAGATGGTCTCCCATACCAACTACGGGTTTCGCTGGCGGCAAACTCTTCCAGATCGTAGGTGGTGTCATCGGTGATACCCATGGCAATATCAAGCCCACGTCTTAGACTGCCGGTATCAAAAGTGGCTCGCTCCTCATTTGCAAAGAAATATCCATGAACCGGACCAAGATCGCCAGTACGGTCATCGGCATCACCATCACCACCCAACTCATGAGTAATCAGATCATAAAAAGTGACCATGAATTCCATCTCGCAATCATCAGGATGGGTTTCGACAACCACAGGTGGATAGGCCATGGGGGACTCTGGCCCGTCAGGGAAGCCATCTCCGAAGGCGGACACGGTGAAAACATGTTGCTCTCCGCAAGGGGGGTGCAGCCATTCTGGCGGTAGATCACTTAGTCGGGCGGTTGAGTGCTCTGTCCATTGCAAAGTGCCATTGAGGTAGATGGCAAAGCCGCGAATCGGCTCTTCATCAACTTCAGGGTAATATTCCCAACGTAGCGCTTGACGAAAGCCATCTAGATGAAGGCGTGTGGGTGGAGTCATATTCTCATCCAGCCAGGCTGGAAAGCCAGGGCTAGCATCATCTGACTGCGTAATTCGATATTCGATGGTGAACGAACCTTCGACACCATCGCTCGTGGCCGCGCGCGTAACACCATCCCAGAGATCGCGATGAATTTGCAAGGCCAGATGCCCCAAGTTCACAGAATCTGTTCCTCCTTCAGCGATACCTACACAAGCAATTTCAAAAGGCAATTCCTGATCCCCAGGCCACATGAAGCGTGTTGTTGCGCCTTCCAACTCGGCCACATCCCAGGGGCCTTCGCCCAACGATATATAGCAGTTTGTATCTTCGTATGCTCCGTTCGTTTCAAAGGATAGAATCTCCATAAGTAGATTACGCGGCATATCCGCATCGGCGTCAAAGAAGTCAGCTAACTCGATACCTAAAAAGAAATCGAGTACCCCAAGAAATGTGCCAGGTGCGGCATCGTCTGGTGCAGGAGCCGAATCACCTGGAGTAGGGTCATCAGAAGCAGGATCTTCAGCTGTTGATTCGCCTGAGGGGGGGGCTTCACCTTCGTCGCGAGATTCAACCGGTTCTTCGGAGTCGCTACCAGAAGGCACTTCGATTGTGTCCCCTGGAGTTGGGCCGCCCGATGGTAAATCAGGGTTAAGTTCGCTTAACTCTTCTTCTGTGGTTCCAAGGTCTTCAGCGATGGATTCGAGTGTTTCCCCTTCTTCTACAATGTGACTCTCCACAAAGCTGGTTGACTCTACTGCTTCGATAGTGATAGTTGCTTGCCCGTCAATTTCATCTGCAGAATAGGCGCGTACCAATAAAATGTGTTTCCCAATATTTGTTGGTTGCCAATAGGATGTCATTACAAAGGGATTAGTTGAAACACCTTCAGGTGATGTTTTTGTTTTAATGAGTTCGCCATCAACCCAAAGCTCCATTTGGGTTATCCCTTTGTCATTTCGAGCTGTAGCATGGACGGTGATGCCCTCACCTACCTCTATCTGATCATAGTTGATTGGGTTGTGAATCAGCACTAACGGACGAGAAAAAACTGCCTGCACGCGCTGGGGAAAATACAACATTACTGCAACAATGACACAGATGCCAACCAAGATTAACGCGCCAAATGCAATACCAAATTTGATATTCGATTTCTTCATTTAGGTTGCCTCCGAGATCAAGTCAACGGAATAGTGAATGTATACCAGCCAGACCAGCTTCCAGTGTTGCCCGCGCCGTCGATTGCGCGCACGCGCCAGCGATATTCCCAGCCGCACTCTACAGACATTTCTTTCTCAGTCCCACCAATGCCAGTGAAAGGACTTCCGGAGACGTTGCTCCAGTTATTATCGCCGGGATGACGCTGTACTTCGACCTGGTATTGGGCAATGCCACTTGCATCGGATACGGCCTCCCAGCGCAGCATCACGCTACTCACACAACCCAAATCAATCCCGTTGATCGGTTTCAGTTGATTGGGTGCGGGCGGGGCGGTATTATCAACGGGAACAGGGGTGTTAGTAGGAGTGAAGGTTGCTGAGGGAGTGAAGGTGGCCGTAGCGCAGCTGCCTGTTACGCGAATATCTACGGAGCGCTTTTCTTCGGTACCGTCATTGTGGATCACGGTGAGCGTGTAGCGTTCGTTTTTGCACAAGGCATCAGCATAGGAGCCATCAAAAGCTTGTTCCGCGCCGCCAAAGATGACAGTCTGGACGTTTTCTACATGCCAATGAACTGTGAATTTACCTCCAGCGTTGATCTCCCCTGGGTCGGCCCAGAAATCTACAACGACATCAGGAGGCGATGTGGGCGTTGCCGTTGCTGTTTGGGTTGATGTTGGTGTGTAAGTCGCTGTCGATGGCGCATCTTCTTCCGGAGCCGGCTCTTCTTCATCAGGTGGAGGAGCCTGATCATCTGCAACTGGCGTGCCAACTTGAATGCGAGCGTGATCTGGTTCGCTGGCTGAACCATCGCCACCAAGGGCTAAGACTTGAATGGTGTACTCACCTGGTCCAGGAGGCGTCCATTCTTGAGAGAAGTTGGATAAAGTGCCTTTGGTAGAGGGGTTTTCTACTTCGAAATACAGTTCGCCATTGATCCAGATTTCGATCTTGCTTATACCTTCGGGACTAGAGGCATGTCCTTCGATTTGCAATGCTTGGCCCACGGGTACACTGATACCATCCACTGGCACATCCAGCCAAATATTGGTGCCGGTCAAATCTATCGGCATTTCGCAGCTTGAAATGAGAATCGAAAATGTAAGGAGTAAGAAAAAGCCTGCAAATTGTCGCCAAGTAACCATGGGTGCCTCCTAACCTGGTACAAGGATAAAAATCGGGGGCGATACAGAAACTCCATTTATTCCCCGCCAAAATATCTAGTTTAGTTCATTCTAGCATAAGCAGTCTTTAGCACAATCCCCTAACAGTCCCGATATTATTGTGCTTTCTACTCAGTGGTTGTTTCTTCAGCACGTGTCAGCGCCAGGGATGCCAAACGCCCCACGAGGATTAGAATGTCCAGATCGCTCTCATGAAAAGGTTCTCCACTGCGAGTGTTGACAACTTCGATCAAACCTAACGGACGATCACCATCGAAAAGGGGAACTCCCAATATTGAGGCAGTTTGAAAACCAGTGGTTTTATCTATATGGGAGTACCAGCGCTGATCTTTGTGAACATCTGGGATAATAATGGGAGTTTTGTTTGCAAGCACCCATCCAGCAATGCCCTGATTAGCAGGCATGCGATAACCTAATAATTCCCCGCGACTCTGGCCGATCACATCCACAAAAGCCAATTGATTATCCTTGGGACTGAGCAGTAGTAAAGAGCCATCTTCCGAGTCGACAGCTTCCAGGGCAGCAAACAGTATTTTGCTGATCAGCCCCATCACATCGGTATCTGGAGTGATGGCGTCTAAATTGTATTGTAGCGTGTTGAGCGCATGAATGACATTGCGTAGCTGGTTGTTTTCGGCTTGTAATACTTGAATATCCTGTTTTAAGGAAGCATTTGCTGTTTGCAGTGTGCGAATAATCTGTTCATTGGATTGCATGACTCTCTCCTTGTAATGAGAGTAATACTTCAATTATAACTGCTTCTCTCTCCGGACTGTTGCCAGTATAATTGGGTGCAATGTCTACAACTATGAATTGTCGAGCAATGATGATTTTGGGGGTTTTGGCTGTCTTTGTATTTTCGGGATGTAGTTCCGGATTAGCTGAAACTTCTCCTATAGAAACTCAAGCTTTGGCATCCACTTCAACACTTGAAGATGATGAAGCCCCAACACCGCTTCAACCGACTGAGACCCCCGTAAGCCTGGCGGCGCAAGTCAATGGGGAAGGAATCACCATCGCGGAATACCAGGCTGAACTGGCTCGCTATCGCGCCGCCATTGGCACAGAACTGGCAACAGAGGATGAAGAATTGGTCATGCAAGAATTGATCGACCAACTTCTTATGGCTCAGGCTGCTGCCGATGCCGGTTTCATTGTCGATGAAGCCATGGTGCAGAGTCGTATTGATCAACTAGATGTTGGAGGCGATGCCTTACAAACTTGGCTTGATGAACATGGGTATTCGGATGAAAGCTTCCGAGATGCTTTAGGGCGCGCAATTGCTGCGGCATGGATGCGAGACAAGATTGTAGCCGAAGTCCCCAAAACCGCCGAACAAGTGCACGCCCGTCAGATTTTGCTATATAATTCAGAAGAAGCTGACACAGTGTTCAATCAATTAGAGTCGGGCGCGGATTTTGAAACCCTGGCTGAGCAGTATGATCCTTTACATGGCGGTGATTTAGGATGGTTCCCACGGGGCTATCTCACGGTGCCAGAACTGGATGATGTTATTTTCAGCCTCTCGCCCGGTGATTACAGTCCCGTCACACAAACGATGTTAGGTTTCCACATTGTCCAGTTGATTGAGAAGGATGCAGCATATCCATTGAATCCTAATGCCCACCGTGTGGTGCAAATTCAGGTACTAGAACGATGGCTGCAGGATCTTTACAACCAAAGTGAGATCACAATTTATTCGCCATAGCGACCAACCCCTGTGGAAAGGGCCCCTTAGAAAGGGAGAGAAATATGGACAAAGATGTTTTTGATTATATAGATGAGGATGATGAATCGACAGAACGAACGAATCTGATCTGGAATATTCTCTCAGTAGTTATCTTAGTGATCGCCCTTTGTGTTGGTGTGGTATTTTTGACGGTTTTTATTAATCCCAATTCAGGGATCAACCCATTCCCACCCCCAACATTTCCTGTGGCGATGGAGCTAGATACGCTTACACCCACACCCAAGCAGGTACTTCCACCTACCTGGACGATGACACCCACTGAGACTTTGATTCCAACCATTACAAATACCCCAGAACCGACCGTGACATTGGCACCAATCATTGATGCAACGGCGACTGAAACCACGCAGGCCGCAGAAGAGAGCGATATGCCATTTGTGCTCCATGATGGTAATCCTCAATATATTCCCAACCTCTATCACGCCGAGTTGGGCTGCAATTGGATGGGTGTTGGAGGGCAGGTGTTGAGTTTGAACGGTGCCCCCGTTACGGGAGTGGTTGTCAAATTAGGTGGACAGTTGGCTGGTCAGGATGTTGAAAAGGTGACCGTGTCAGGCATTGCCACAAAATATGGCCCCGCCGGATACGAGTTTGATCTGACAGATATTGTGAATGAACCTACTGCCTCGTCGTTCTCCCTTTGGGTACAGCTCCTGGATCAAGCAGGATTGCCCATGTCCGACCAAATCTTTTTCGATACTTATCAAGAATGTGAGAAAAGCACAATCATTATTTATTTCAAACAAGTAAAGTAGCAGCAGAGACAAGATAAGCCCCGGAGCAAAACCGGGGCTTTTTTGACTTGGAGAATAGATAGATAGCCTAAGTTGCTACCATATTCAATTATCCTTCGACGCCCTGATGCGAGAAAATTGCCTGAGCGGACACTGAGCTGAATCCTGAGCCTGTCGAAGGGTGTCGAAGTGGTAGTCGAAGGCTGGTTAATGATGTCTCCGCTCAGGATTTTAAACCGTTTGGTGGCAACTTGAGATGGAAAATGATTATTGATGGGGTTACAAATTCGGAAAGAGATTTTGTCCGTGGTTTTTGATCAGCTCGACAGCTTGCTGAATTAGTGCACGATTGTCTTCGATTTGATGCCAACGACTGGCGCCAGAAGAATGGGGCAGGGGGACAATAAAGCGACCATCGACTTCTTTTTGTGTTCCGATGATATCGGTCAACTTCATGCTTTTGGGGAAGAAAAGGTTGATTGCTAATCTCCCGATTGGAATGATCAATGCTGGATCGATGAGTTCGATTTCACGATCCAGGTATGGCCGGCAAAATTCTTGCTCGACACGGCTTGGGACGCGGTCCCCACTCCCTGATGGAGAACGACCAGGGTAGCATTTAGTCACCGATGTCATGTATTGAGTGCTGCGATACCAGGTTTCTTCGATACCAGCATCGGAGAGCCATTTGAACAGGCGTTGCCCAGAACCGGCATTGAATGGCCGTTTGGCTTCGACTTCGGTGATCCCGGGTGCTTGGCCAATGCTCATAATTTTGGCACCCATCTTGCCAGTGAAGATTGCTGGTGGGGTGATCTCGTGCCCATCGTCCATACAGATGCGGCAAGCACGCATAGTTTTGTGAAGTTTTTTTAATTCTTCGCTTTTCACTTTAACCTTCACCCGAAATTTCCATCCACTTCTCTTTGATTAGAATAGCATCTTTTTCGAGAATGGGGCTTTCACATAGGATACGCCCAGCACAGTTGAGATCATTCAGTGCCTGTAAGATTGCCTCGAGATTCAGATCAGACTCTTCTATGGGGAGATGCTCCTTTTCTCCTTTAGGCGTGTACTCGATCCCAGACATGTGGATATGCAGTTTCTGGAGAGTTTCTTTTCCCAGGGCATCTGCATATGCCTTGAGTTCCGCAACCCACTCATCATAGCTGTTCATGGTTTCATCACCCGTGCGGGCATGCAGATGGGGAAAGTCAATACAGGGTTCTACGCCATCAATTGCAACGCTCATCTTGAGCGTATCATCTAGGGATCCCAGCATGGCTGATTTGCCCATGGTTTCCGGGCGAAGAATTGCTGGGTTGCCTGTAGAACGCAACTCTTCGACGCAACCTTGCAAACGTTCGATTGCGATGGGAAGCACATCTTCTGGTGGATTACCAAAATAAGAACCGGGGTGAAAGATGATATCCGTTGCCCCAGCCAAATTGCCAAAATGCGCTGCATCCATCAGGCGTTTTCGGGATTTGGGCCACTCTTCATCGTCAGCGTTCAGGTTGAAAAAGTAAGGGGCGTGAATACTAATCGCGACATCGTGTTCTTCTCCGGCGGATTTGATATTGGCGCAGGTTTTCTCGCTGACCCTCACAGAGCGCACCCAACCTAGCTCAATGGTGCTCAGCCCTAGCGAGGGCATGTGCATTACTGCGCCAACGCTGCCGCCCGGTTTCTTAGGATTGGATTTAGGGGAGCCAACAGTTCCAAAACGGAAACTTAAATTTGACATAGGAATACCTCTAAGTATCTTTGCGTAAATAACCTCAGATGAACGCTGATAAACACAGATTTGTGATGAATAAGTTAGGATATATTTTTTTTTGCCAAGCCAATTAAAAATCTAGAATGGAAAATCTTCAATCGTTAACGTATTTTATCTAACAGTGGTGGACCCAATATTAATAACCCGATGAGTATTGAAGCCACGGCAGTGATCAGCACTGCTGCCGCGCTGACATCTTTACTGATTTTTGCGAGGGGATGTTCTTCAGGTTGCACCAAATCTGTCAGGGCTTCGAGGGAAGTGTTGAAGAATTCAGCTGCCCATACGATTGTTATGGTCAGAATGATGATTGCCCAATCACCGGGAGAGAGTCTCAGCCATAGGCCAAGGACAATCACAGCAATACTCAGGAAAGAATGAACCCAGGTATTGCGCTGCGTACGCAGCACATGCCACCAACCTTCGACAGCGTACGCGATGGCGCGAAAACGGGAGCGTAGGAATGAAATCATACTAGTTTATGATTGAAGAGTGGTGAACGGTTATTCGGGAACTGAGATATCGCCAATGCCTAAGGTTTTCAATATTTCCGCCTGAGCTGCCCACATCTGAGACTTCTCAAGCGCTTCTGCATGGTCGTGTCCGAGTAAATGAAGCACACCGTGAACGACCAACAGTTGAAGTTCATCTTCAATGCTGTGCCCACCCGTTTGGGACTGGGCGTCTGCCTGGGGAAATGAGATCACCACATCCCCCAGATAAGCAGCTCCGCTTTTGGGATCAGTGAATTCAGATGGGAATGAAAGTACATCGGTTGGCGCGTCCACCTCTCGAAACTGGTAATTCAACTCCTTAAGTTGTTCGTCAGAAGTAATCACGATGCTGAGTTCAGCATTCGAGGGGGTTTCCTGATGCTGAAGGGCAACCGAAGCCGCGTTTTCGATGATTTGTGGATTGATTAGGGAAATGTAGCTTTCTGAGATGTCAAGATGAATTTGCATCGGGTTGATCTATGTTGGCGTTCTCAAGCACTTTTTGGGTAGGTTCTGTGGGGATATTCAATGTCGGGTAGTCAACGCGCGGATGGTAAATCCCCCGTAAACTCGCAATAAAGGAATTGGTTGTGGTTTGCAAATCTAGCAGGGTGAGAGATGTGTCATCTAGCTGACTTTGGCTAAGCCGTTTTTCAATGGTATCTGATACCAGATAGCGAAGTTCTTCCTCGGTTTCTGGTTTTCTTGAACGGATGCGAGCCTCGCAGCCATCAGCGAGCATGACTAGGGCAGTCTCACGTGATTGGGGACGTGGGCCGGGATAGGTGAATAGATTCCCATCAACGAGTGATTCATCTCCATCAGCGTTATTGATCGCCTGCGTCCATTGATATTGAGTTTTTAGGTTGCCATGATGCTCAGCAATAAAAGCTTTGATGCGATTTGGCAATCGGTGATCATTGGCCAATTTAAGACCGTCGGTAACATGCTTGATGATGAACGCGGCGCTATCGGCCGGATCAATATCGTCGTGTGTATCAATCTGGCCAGGAATTTGATTTTCAATGAAGAAATATGGGTTTCGGGCTTTGCCAATATCGTGGTAAAGCGCGCCTACCCGTGTCAGTAAACTATCGGCTCCAATGCGTTCTGCAGCTTGTTCGGACAAATTGGCAACTTGTAAGCTGTGCTGATAAGTTCCCGGCGCATTGCGCAGCAAATATTCCAAAAGCGGGTTGTCTGGTCGGGAAAGTTCCAATAATTGCAGTGGAGTTATTTGGCCCAAAATTGGCGCCAGCAAATATTGTATGAGTACAGTTACGCCAGCAGCGATAAGCCCATTCAGCAGCGTGGTGGCCGATTGAGTAGCCAGTTCAATCAGATTGATCTCAGGCTGAATTAAGTGGAAAGCTGTGATGATCGCGGCTCCTGAAGCTGCTACAGTGACCCCAACCCAGATGTAAGTGGTAATTCGTTGTTCCCGTTTGGGAATCAGCACTCCAAATAGACTGCTCACTCCAAAAAATAGAAACAGAACGCCGCTGTCAGGATGGCCATAGACGGTTAGCAGAATCAGCGGCATTACGGAGATGAGGGCCAACTCTTCACTGAGAAGACTGGCAATTAGCAATGCATATGCTGATAATGGGAACAGATAAGGAGCCAGGGCATGCATAGGCATAGTCAATCGCCCTAATCCTAAAAAGCTCAGGAAAAGGACGGCGACCATCAGCAACCCGCGTGTATTATTGCCTCTGATAGGTTTTCGCCGAATAAATATGATCGCTAATCCAGCCGATAAAAGCACTAGCAACCCAGTGCTGACGAATTCCTGCCAACGGCGCTCGGGTTGCGCCAGGCCCATGTGGCGCAGCGCTTCGACGTCCATTTCCGAAACAACCTCACCACGTTGAACAACGACTTCGCCCGCGGCGAAAGATACGATAACAGGTTCGACGGCTTCAATGGCTTGTTGTCGAGCTGCCTCAGTTAGGTTTTCACTATAAAAACTGTTTGGAGAAATAAAGGCGGAAACCAGATCAGCGACGATGACAGTTTGTTCTGCTGGGAGAGCTAAAGATACCAGGTTGGGTACTGTACGAAGCAAATCATCGACACGATCTTCCCGGATTGTGTTGCGCATCATTTGTTCGAGGACAACAATGGCCTCTTGCTGAACGGAGGTCCAGCGGGTGTCATTCAGGCCGATGATCCCAAGCGCAGTATCTTGACTGAGATTTATGCCTTGTAAGGCAGCCAGATCGGTTAACTTTTGTTCTTCGGACGCATATTCATCGGCACGTACGCTGGTGATATACGCCAAAGCGGCGCGCAATTGCTCCATTTGTTGGCGAGCCACATTCGTATCGGCCTGTGTGTATTTTGAGGAGATCGAACGCAACGCTGTCTCACGCTGCTGCTCAGTGCGTACTGCGCTTTCAAAACTAATTGCTGAAGGAGCAAGAATATCTTGCGTGGCTACATCCCCTGTGTTGAGATCGCCTGCCGTTGAAGAAATCGTTGGCGTAAACACCACAATGGCCATCACAGCCCCACTGCTTATTATCAGGAGGAAGATCAGAAAAATGATTCGCTGCCAGGGCAGTTTTTCTGGGTTAGAAGACATAGATCAGTGGACGGTGGTCAGTGAACGGAGATCAGTTTTTGGCGTAACCAACTGATTACTGGAAACTGGTTACTGCTAACTGGAAAGTAGCTCCCGTACAATTTGATTGGCTTCTTTTCCGTCGGCGCGCCCGCGCACTTTGGGCATCAGCACTTTCATGACCAGTCCCATCTCTTTTGGGGAAGTAGCTCCTGATTCTGCAATAGCCTCTTTGACCAGGGCTTCCAATTCTTCACGCCTGAGTGCCTGGGGGAGATATTCTTCTAGAACAGCGATTTCAGCCTCGGCTTCAGTGATCAGGTCGTCGCGAGCGGCTTTTTTGGCACCATCGATAGTTTCATGACGGGCCTTAACTTCTTTTTGCAAGATTGCCAAAATATCTGGCTCTTCTAACTCGCCTTTTTTCTCGATTTCAGCATTTTTGATAGAAGTCATCGCCATACGCACGACGCGTTTGCGGCGCTCATCTTTGGCCTTCATGGCCTCTTTCAGGGATTGGGTCAGTTTTTCCTTCGTACTCATACTATGATTATACCCTTATCCCATAGGATGGCGCATTTTCTGGCCCCCGATCAGATGCAGGTGCAGGTGATAGATTTCCTGGCCACCATCACGATTGACATTGATGATTAACCGGTAGCCAGATTCGTCGATGCCCTCTTCTTTTGCCAAAGCTCTACCAGTCGTAAACAGATGCCCAACGAGGGTCTCATCTTCGGGAGTAAGATCATTGATTGTGGGGATATGCTTGTTGGGGATGATTAAGATATGGGTTGGTGCAACAGGATTAATATCTCTGAAGGCCGTGACCTGTTCATCTCGGTACACCATCTCGCTAGGAATTTCTCCTGCAATGATTTTGCAAAAGAGACAGTCGCTCATGGGATCCTCCTAAAAGATAAAAAACTACTAACAACACTGTTTACAGTATGCTGCCAATCAGCCCTTGAGTGGTTACTTCAGTTATTTTTACCGGCGTGATTTGGTTCCAAAGTTTCGTGGGAGCCTGGGCACGGACGCGCAGGTAATTGTCTGTCAACCCGCTGAGATGCCATCCCTCTGTTCCTAAGGAAGTGGCACTTTCCCAAAGCACTGCGATATTTTCTCCCAAAAATTGTTCCTGATAAGCGTCCTGTGATGCGCGGAAAACAGAGCGCATCTGCGCATTACGATCTTTGCGAACATCGTGGGGTACATGATCTGGCATGCGCGCCGCAGCTGTCTCTGTACGTGCTGAATACGTGAAAACGTGTCCGCCGGCAAAGTTCATATTTTTGACAAAGCTCAGGCTTTCTTCGAATTCGATATCGCTCTCCCCTGGAAAGCCCACAATTACATCAGTAGTGAGGGCCAATTCGGGGATGGCGAGGCGGGCATTGGCAACTAATTCTGCATACTCCCCTGGTGTGGTCTTACGGGCCATGCGCCGCAATGTCGCCGCGCAGCCTGATTGTAGGGGTAAATGAAGGTGTCGGGCCAGGCGGTTGTTCTCCCACAAAGTGAAGAAATCGTCTTCCAAATCCCAGGGCTCCAGGGATGAAAGTCGCAAACGGGGGATATCTGTTTCACGCAGGATGGTTTCAACTAAACTTTTTAGGTGGGTCGCATCGTCGAAATCGTATCCCCAGGAGCCGAGGTGCACACCGGTGAGCACGGCTTCTTGAACGCTACCCCGATGAGCGGCTTGAACGTCCTTGATAATTTCAGCTGCCGGTCGACTGACACCTTTTCCACGGGCGACCGTAGTGATGCAAAATGTGCAGCGATTGTCACATCCATCTTGAACTTTGATGAAAGCTCTGGTTCGGGTGCGTGCTCCTGGGATCGGCTGGCGTTCAATGGGCTCCAGATCGAATGATTGGGGTGATATTTGCAAATACTGCGACACCAAATTATCTTTGTCGATGTTGGAAATAACCTGGCTGACCCCTGGGAGGGTTGCCGCGATTTGAGGCTCCATTGTTGCCCAACAGCCTGTTGCAATCACTTCTTTGCTGCCGGCACGTTTGGCCCCCCTGATCTTCTTGCGTGAATCGGCTGCCGCGGCTGTGGTGACAGTACAGGTGTTGATCACTGTTAAATCTGCTTCGGCGGGATCAGAAACTAAAATATGCCCGGCGGAGCGAAATTGCCGGGCAAAGGTTTCTATTTCACTTTGATTGAGGCGGCAGCCTACGGTATCCAAATAAACTTTCATGTATTAACGCATTAAGGCTTTTTCACCACAAGGTTGTCAAACTGAATATCGACGCCAGTTTCGGCAAGCGTACCTGCTAATAGCCCGATATCTCCAGAAGAGAAGGATGAGTCTTCAATCTCAGCTAATTTCACATTATTAGCATACAACACGAGGCGGGTGCCCACGCAATCTGCTCGAATACGATTTGTGGCATTTCCCTGGTTGACGTCTTCAGTTGGGAGCATTTGATCTTCATTGAGCAATATCCATTCTGCGTTATCGTACTTGCCAATACCATAGAAACCATCACTGCTAATAATGAAAAAGTAGAAATTTTCCACGTCTTGATAACGGCAAATGACGCCAAAATCATTATCGTCAGGGCCACCAACTTTAGTAGCATCGACTTCAACAACCACGTCGGTAAAATATAGACCAGGATTTGCCCAAATATCCGTATCATCCGTGTTTACAAGAATTCGATAGTGACCATTTTGGTAATCAGTAATACCTTCCGTCACATTGACCTGATCCCATCCGCTGGACGAATCTGAGAAATCATCTTGAAAGAGGACATTGGGCGACAGAGCAGGTTCGTTTGTGCTGGAACCGATCCCACTCAATGCAGCACAAGCTATGGATGAAAGTAGTATTAGGGCGATGATAACCATCAAATAGGGCTTCTTATTCATTTTGATCTCCTGTGGCCTAGAGATTGCGAAATTTCGCTGAATTGTAGCATATCGGTGCAAATTGGAGAATTAAGGTGCCAGGGTTTCGCGCAGCAGTCGCTGTGCATGGTCGGCGGTCGCTGAATCAGGTGCTAGAGTAATTGCCGATGAAAGATGCAAACGCGCTAATTCCGGTTGATCTTGTAGAAGGTAAAGTATGCCCAAATGCAAGTGTGTTGGATGATACTCTTCATGATTTGCCAACGCCTGTAAGTAAAATCGTTCTGCATTGACGTAGTCCCCGAGGCGGAATAAAACTTGTCCCATTACGTCAAGCGCAGCCGGGTTAGTTGGCTCCAGCTTTACAGCTTGGCGGGCGGCGGGTAGTGCGATGCTGTGTAAATCGATATTGTAGCGAATGCAGAACTCGGCGAGTGCCTGATAGGATGTTGGATCAAAGGGGTCCAGTTCAATTGCACCTTCATGGAGGCTCTGCGCCATGACCAGATCGCCGCTTTGGGCCCACAATTCTCCCAGATGGATGAGCAGTGTCGCATTGTACGGGTCGAGATCAGCGGCTTTTTGTAAGTAATATTGCGATTGTTGATGATCATCGGCGCGTTGCCAGTGTAAGGCCATAAAAGTGTTGGCTGCCAGCGAATCGGGGTCCAAAATGAGTGCCCACTCTAATTCAGCTAAACCAATTTCGGGTGAAGAATTGTCCAACTGTTGGTAAGCTTCTCCTAAATAGGCCCAGGCCTCGGCGTAATCAGGTCGCAACTCCGTAGCCCTTTGGAAGGCATGCGCGGCGTACTGCCATTGATTGTGCTGGGCAAGCTTTTGGCCGGATACTAACAGGGTATATGCTGGTTCTTCTTTGGGTAAAGCGCGTTGAATAACGAACGCCAGCTCTTGGGATAGGGGTTCTGCATTTGAGTCGCGTTCAGCCGCCTGGAGCAGGTAAGGCGGCGCAGATTCAGGTTGGTGGGCAGCCAGGAGGATTCCGAGGGTGTAGTGGATATCGTCGATTGGTGATTGATGATTGATGATTTGAGATTTGAGATTGAGAACATTCAAATCCAGCAATTGTTTCAGTACTTGTATAGTGCTATCGTACTCGCCCTTCGAATAATATGCGTTAGCCAAGCGAGTGAGGGATTCTTCAGATGGAGAATATTTTTCACCAGCAATTTCCCAAGTTTGGATGGCGGCGTCGAGATCGCCGGATGCAATATAAGCGTCGCCTAGAGCAAGGTGCCCAGATGTTGAGAGCTGGTTTTTAACTAGTGCTTTGTTGAAAATGCTGATGGCTTCTTGGTAAGCCACGGCGCTCATGGCGTTGTGGCCGGCTTGTTCCCAAAGATCATCTCTCCAGGGCAGTTGTTCTGCGAGGTGGGCTAGTTGCTCAGCGGCTCGGAGATGGTTATCACTTTGAGCCTGGCGCGCCAACTCAAACCCCCGTCTGACTGTGTGCGGGCGCGGAGAAATCCCCAATAGGGCGATCAACACAAATAGGCCGATAATCCGCTGGATGATGCCTATGTCCCAAAGTTTTCTCATATCTCTCATTATAGCTGAAGGTGTATAATTGGGCGCACTCTATCAAAACAGGAGATTTCGACAATGGAATTTGCTTTATCAGAAGAGCACCGCATGGTGCAAAAGATGGTGCGAGATTTTGCTCAAAAAGAGGTTACACCTGTGATCAAGGAGTACGATCGAAAGCAGGAAATGGCGCCTTTTGTGCTGCCGCGGATGGCAGAGTTGGGCATTTTGGGCATTTGTATCCCCGTGAAATATGGCGGACAGGGTATGGATTATGTATCTCTGGGGCTGGCTTGCGAGGAGCTGGAAGCTGTGGATACGACCTTGCGTGTGATTATGTCGGTACACACGGGGTTATGCAGCATGACCATTTTACAGTGGGGCACAGAGGAGCAGAAAAAGAAATTCCTGACTCCTTTGGCGCGTGGTGAAAAAATCGGTGCGGGTGCATTTACAGAACCTGGCGCGGGCTCAGATTTTGGCAATATTCAGGCTACTGGAAAGCGTGACGGAGATGATTTCATCTTGAATGGTGAAAAGATGTGGATTTCTCTGGCTTCCAAGGCCGATTACGCCATGGTGACGGTGCGGACGATCCAAGACACCGAAAAGGGCTATCAGGGCTTGACCGCCTTTCTCGTTGACCTGAAGAGTCCTGGAGTGACCGTAGGAGATATTCATGGAAAGTTGGGCGTGCGTGCCGGGTCCACAGGTTGGATCAACCTTCAAGATGTGCGCGTGCCCGTTGCCAACATGATTGGTGAAGAAGGGGAGGGCTTCAAAGTCACAATGTCCGCCTTTGATAACGGACGTTACACCGTTGCTGCCGGTGCCACTGGACTGATTCGCGCTTCCATGCATGCCAGTGTGGCTTATGCCAACGAGCGCAGAGCCTTTAGTAAACCCATTGCCGAACATCAATTGGTGCAGGCCAAGATTGCTCGCATGGCCCTGGATTATGATGCTTCACGTTTGTTGTATTTGAAGGCCGGCTGGATGAAAAATGTTGGCCAGCGCAACACACGAGAAACTTCATCAGCAAAATGGTACTCAACTGAAAAATCTTTTGAGGCTGCCAATGAGGCTATTCAAATCCACGGCGCTTATGGCTTCAGCGATGAATATGATGTCGAGCGTTATATGCGCAATGCTCGCGGTGCGGTAATCTATGAGGGCAGCAATGAAATCCAACACCTGATCCAGGCTAGCTATGCCCTGGGGAATCGTCACGACAAAGCTTTACGGATGGAGATGCCCCCATACGATGCGGATGAATGGCAAGAAGAGTAAGTGCGTAACCATCATTTTATGACGAGTTACACTTGCCAGCCCTGATACTATGCGCTATATAGGGAAGAGAACCAATAGAGAATATTTCGTTACAAGTCATTTCGAACCAACAAGTTCTTGAGACATAGGAGGTTGCGTTGAAAATCGTCGTATGTGTAAAGCAAGTGCCCGATACTGCTGCACAAGTTGTAGTGGAAGACGGGCAAGTCTCTTGGGGAGATGCTCCGTTAGTGATCAATCCCTGGGATGAGTACGCCGTGGAGGCTGCCTTACAGACGGTCTTAGATCAAGGCGGAAGCACCAAAGTCATCAGCATGGGAAAAGCTGATGAAACCGAAGCACTTAAACACGCCCTGGCAATGGGCTGTAACGAAGCCGCCCTGGTTTCAGACCCAGCCCTGGCGGGTTCCGATAACGTCGCCGTTGCCAAAGTTTTGGCTGCAGCCATTCAAAAGGTTGGCGACGTAGACCTGGTCTTCTTCGGAAAGCAGGCCGTCGATAGCGATACAGGAACTCTGCCATCTATGGTAGCTCGAGTATTGGGTTGGCCGGCCATTACCTTGGTTTCTGCCATTCCAGAGTTGAGCGAAGAAGCCATCAAGGCAGAACGTGCTATCGAAGAGGGTCGTCAGGTGATTGAAAGTAAATTGCCCGCGGTGGTCAGTGTAATCAAAGATTATGGCGAGCCGCGTTACCCCTCATTCATGGGTATTCGTAAAGCGGCCAGGGCGGAAATCCCGGTTTGGGATTTGGGTGAACTTGGTATTGAAGCTCCGGCTTCGGCAATTTCCTGGCCAGAAATGATGAATCCTCCCAAAGAGGAAGTCACCACGGAGATTGTTGAGGGCGACGGTCCTCAGGATATCGCTGAGAAATTGGCCGACAAGATCATGGCGGAGAAGGTGCTCTAATGGCAAACAAAATATGGGTCTATATAGATCAATTCAAAGGTCAAGCACTGCCTTCGTCATGGGAGGGGATTGGTGCTGGCTTATCAGTTGCTGGAGAGTTGGGCGGCGGGGTGACAGCCCTGGTTTTTGGTGAAGGTGTCGGGGGCATTGCTCAAGAGGCTTTCCAGTATGGTGCCGACGAAGTGATCGTCGCTGACGATGCCACTTTGGCCGATTACCGTTCCGAACCGTACACAGCCTTACTTTCTAAGCTGGCGGCTGAACAATCCCCAGAGGTGATCCTGTTCCCTACCACAACCCGCGGGCGAGAGCTGGCAGGCATGAGCGCAGTTGATCTAGAATCTGGTGTTCTGGTTGATATCACCGCATTGGAAGTACAGGATGGCACGGTTTTGGCGACTCGCCCTGTTTATGCAGGTAAACTGCTTGCCAAAGTACAGTGCAGCGCCAAGCCTCAGATCATCACCTTGCGAGGGCGCGCGTTTGCCAAACCCGAGGCTGATGAGTCTCTTTCGGGAACTCTCACCAAGGTAGATCCTGTATTGGCCGAGGACGATATTGCTGTGAAAGTTATGGATTATACGACCACGGAAGCAGGCGTCAGTCTGACTGATGCTGCTGTAATCGTTTCTGGAGGGCGCGGGGTTTCCAATAATCCCAATCTGGATGCTCCTGGTGATTTGAGCGAGGAAGAACAGGAAGTTTGGCGAGCACAGCAAGGGTTTGCACTGGTCAATGATTTGGCTGGAGTGCTCGGGGCTGCGGTTGGTGCCAGTCGTGCTGCGGTTGATGCGGGATACATTCCTTATGTCAATCAGGTTGGCCAAACTGGCAAAGTTGTATCTCCCGATTTCTACATTGCGTGCGGTATCTCCGGCGCAATTCAACACCTGGCCGGTATGCGTACCAGCAAGTTGATTGTTGCGATCAATAAAGATGCCGATGCGCCAATATTTAAATTGGCTCGCTTTGGGGTTGTTGGCGATCTGTTTGATATCCTGCCGCCTCTTACAGAAGCATTACGGGGTAAATTGGATCAGTAAGTCGAATTCGCGTACAGAATAATTTACAAAGAGCAGATTTTGTGATCTGCTCTTTGCTATTAAATAACTCAAGTTGCCACCAAACCTAGCAATATCCTGAGCGGAGACGCTAAAAACAAACCTTCGACTACGCTTCACTCTGTTTCGCTCTGCTCAGGCAATTATTCGTATTTTTTCACGCATTGGCGTCGAAGTCGAAGGACAATTGAATAAGGTAGCAACTTAGGTTAAATAGTGCAGGATTTTTCTGGCAACTGATCAAACCTGTCTAGGCATGAAATGTACGATAGATGGGGTTAAAATCTAAAAATTCCAGCCTATTTAATGTCATAAAGAATGTGTTGTTCGTTCAGACCTTTTATAGAAATTTTTAAAGCCAGAAGGCTTAGAAATCGGAAAATCTCAGTTTTTCTCACTTCATTACTCGAGAAAATTAGTTTGAAATTGGACAAATTTTATCTACAAAACTGCCTTGCCTAGTGTATGCTTGTGATATATAATGAACTTAGTACTAAGGTATCATGTACTGAGGAGCTATTTTCGTTTTTTTAATTGTAGGAGCAGGTTTTTTGCCTGTTGCTGCGCGCTTAATGGGGCTGATTGCAATGAAGGAGGTCGCCTGTGTTTGAAACTGATGCTCTCTATCAAAATGACCCGAAATGGAAGAATGTACCTCTAGGACAACAGAATAAAGAAACCATAGGTACCTGGGGTTGTCTGTTGACTTCGATGACCATGGTCGCCAATGGATTTGGGGCCAACGAGACACCTGAATCACTGATGAATAAACTGAAGAACTCTGGTGGATTCCAGGGTGCGCTGGTGATACCCGCTGCAATGCCGGGTGTGGTTCCTGGTGTAATTTTCAAGGGATATCAGCCTTGTGAGAATCACCCTGCGCCTCTGTCTCAAATCGATGCTGCTTTGGCTGCTGGGATGCCAATCATTGCACAGGTGGATTGGTCGCCTAAAGCGGGATTGCAGACACACTGGGTGGTCATTTATGGCAAAGAAGGCAACCGCTATTTGATGAAGGATCCTTATAAATATCGTGGTGATTCCCCGACTAAAAAATTATATCTGACAGACCGCTATAAGCATATGGGCAAAGATCCAGCGGGAGCCATTACTGGGGTTGTCTGGTTCGAAGGAACACCCGCTAGTGGCGCTACAGCATCCGCACCGGCAGTTGTTTCAAAACCAGAGAAAATCCCTGTTCCCACGAATACGTTCAAAGCGTATGGCACAGCAGAGGGTCTTGCGTTCCGGGCATCGCCCTCCATCGCTGGCGGTATGATTTCTCGCCTGCCATTGTATGTCGAGTTAACCTCTTTGGAACCTAACGCCAAGAACAAGGTCGGCGTGACCAATGAATGGTTGCATGTTCAGGAACCTGGTGGAGATCAGGGTTATGTTGCTGCCTGGTACCTATCGAATTCGGTTGAGGAAGAAGAAGAAAAGGCTGCTGCACCCAAGACAGGAGATAATACCTTGATTGTGCGTCCTACAACGGACGGTCTGGCATTCCGCACAACGCCTCAAGTTGCACCACACACGATGATCAAGCGCCTTCCACAAGGCTCGTCTTTGATTGTCCAAGAACCTCAAGCAACTGCACAGGCAAAAATCGGTGTTCAAGGTCAGTGGCTGAAGGTCAAGGATGTAACGAACAAAGTTGGTTATGTAGCCGCCTGGTATGTGACCAAAGGTGGTGAACCAGCCCTGGGTGTTCGCCAACAGAAAAAAAGCGCCAAACCAACTGCGGATCCAGACGATGAGATCATTGTACGCACGACCACTGAAAGCGTAGCTCTGCGTCGCGAAACACGCGTTGCTCCAGACACCTTAATCAAGCGTATGCCAAACGCATCTGAGCTCATTCTGTTGGATATAGGGGAAGCGAGCAAAATTGGTGTTCAGAACCAGTGGATTCGTGTCGAAGACATCGAAGATGATGAAGGCTACGTAGCAGCCTGGTACGTAGTCAAGAGATAATCTTGTTTAAGGTGACCACTAAATTCACCAAGTCACCCTAATTATTTGATTGAAAAATACCAAGCGAAAACCCCTCGAAATGCGCAAATTGAACAATAAATTAGACTTCTAATTTGAAAAAAATCTCCTGAATATTTTCGACTAGGAAGGTCTGCAATGAATGATTACACAACACGAAATCCACTTCTTGAAACTGCTTGGCGTCGATATGCAGTATTGGATGCTAACGCAAAGGCCGTGCAAAATCAGTATATGCGACTGCGGCGATTTATGGCGGTTTTGGGTGTACTGGCTGTTTTGTTTGCGATTCTGGTAGATAATTTTACAGAAACTGTGCCTGTCATTGTCGGGATTATGTTGCGGGTATTGCTGATACTTACTCCTATTCTAATTTCCGTAATTGCTGCATTTACCAATAAGTTTCAGCAGGGTCAAAAATTCCTGTCATATCGGGCAGCTGCGGAAGGTATTCTCAAAGAAATTTATACGTATCGAACTTCAAATAAAAATGTGGCGAATCGAAATAGCCTGTTTAGCAACCGCCTGGCATCAATCCAGCGTGACCTGTTTCGTGGTGCTGGTGGAGAGTTGGTCCTTACTGAATATAAAGGGGATGTGCCCCCTTACTATTACCCTGAGGATGAAACAAGTGATCCAGGATTTACCGACCTGGAGGGCGACGAATATTTAGTTTATCGTCTTGAAGACCAGCTCCTCTGGCATACCAAGAAGAATCTGGAATTACAGCGAGATCGCAAACTGATCCAATGGGCGATCTTGGCTTTTGGCGGAGTTGGTGCTTTCCTGGCAGCTTGGGGTGGGAATCTGGCCGTTTGGGTTGCGATCACGGCATCGATTGCCTCGGCGTTGATTGGCTGGGAAGAGCTGCGCAGTCTTGATATGCGCGTAGGAAATTACAGTCAGGTGATCCTTGAACTAAGCATTATCCGCGATTGGTGGCTGACTCTAAGAGATGCTGGGCCAACCGAAGATGATACAGTTCAATTGGCGATCAAGACAGAAAAAGCACTTTATGATCAGAATCTGGAATGGGTCAGCGCTATGCGCAAGGCTCTGGCTGAGTCAGAAGGTGATGAAGCTGAGTTAGTAGAGCACATGATCGAAGAAGGGCGTGAAGCCACTGCACAACTTCAGGAGAAATTGTTCACAGAAGTCGAGGAACTCTATGATGAAGGTCTTGGTGAAGCAGTTGAACGAGTGGAATCAGTGATTGACGACTCTGTAGATTCGCTTCGCAGTATGTTTTCTGGAATTACCGCAATTGATGAAGAAGAATTAGATATTCCGCCTGAGGAATCCTTTGAATCTTTTGAAGCAGCTCCGGAAGAGACATTTGCAGAATCCGCAGTTGTGGAGGACGAATTCTATACACCTGAACCCATGACGGTAGAAAGTGCGGTTGATGCTGCTCTATCAGAATCGGATGCAGTTGCTGAGTCTATGGTAACAGATGAAGAAAGTTTCTTCACGGACGAGTCTGAACCGACGAGCGTGGAAGGTGCAGTAGATGACGCCATTGCAGAATCTTCAATGTTTGCAGATGATTCCGAAGAAGGTTTTTCAGAGGAATTCTTGTCTGAAGAGTCTGAAGCTGAGGAATTTGTTGCCAGCACCAGCGGTGAAGATCTCGGAGATGAATTTGATGATGAAGATTTTGGCGATGATGAGGAAGTTGAGATTGATTTAGACGGCGATTTTGTTGATGAGGATTTTGGCGAAGATGATGACGACGAGTTTGGGGATGAAACAGATTTTGCCGATGAAGTCTGGGAAGATGAAGCCTAACGCTCTTTGGGAGTGAGGAGAAAATGATGAGCAAGATTGGCAATGCTATAAAAAATCTTTGGAGCCCTGCGGAGGATGAATCGGTGAATAAAAATACGACAAGGAAACGAAGGACGCATCCTTGCAAGATGTTCAGGATGCAGCGGTAGAAAGTGCTGTTTCCACGGTTAAGCAATCTGTAAAAGAGGCGGTTGAAGAAGCAGTTGCTGAAGCAAAAGGAACTGTTTTTGAGGCATTCGAAGAAATCATCGATGATGCCGAGATTATTTCTGAAGTAAAACCCGTTGTGCAAAAAGAGGAATCCCGTGAAGCCAAGCCGCATGCATTTGTGGTGATGCCCTTTGGTCGAAAAGAAGGCTTTGATGGCACGATTATTGATTTCAACGCCATTTACCAAGACCTAATCAAACCTGCTCTAGAAGAAGCTGGGTTTGAGTCGTTCCGCGCTGATGAAGAAACCACTACCGGTGATATTCTCACCGACATGTTCCAGGAGTTGCTGCTGGCAGATTTGGCGATTTGCGATTTGAGCATTGATAATGCCAATGTATTCTACGAATTGGGTATTCGTCACGCTTTCCAGAAGCGGGGCGTCGTGCATATTCAATCGGGGCGAGCTTATATGCCCTTCGATATCTTCAATGTTCGCACCATTCCCTATCACACCAATGATGAGGGTCTCCCTGATCCGGAATTTCTTGAGAAAGATATCCAGGCCATTGCCCGTGTATGCCGCGATACTTGGGCATCCGATCAGGATGCTATTCACAGCCCGGTTTTCAACTTGCTAACTGGTCTTGAGGAACCTGATCGCAAGACTCTGCGCACACCGTTAGCAACAGGGTTCTGGCGCGAATATAACGAATGGAAAGAGCACGTTACCATTGCTCAACGCCAAAAACGCATGGGCGATATCATGCTGCTCACTGAGGAGATCAGCAATCCCCTGATCAAAGAAGAAGCCATTGGTGAAGCGGGTAAGGCACTCCGAGGCTTGGGACGAGATGAATTGGCGCTGTAGCAATATAGACAAGGCTTGGAACTGAATTCGAAAAATGCAGAATTCCGCCGCCAGGAAGCATTCCACCTGAATCGGTTGGGGCGCGTGGATGAAGCCATTGTTAAATTGGAAACCCTGCTTTCTGATGAACCGAGCGATACCGAGGCAATTGCCTATCTTGGCCGAATTTATAAAGATATGTGGACTGAGTCCTGGATGAATATCGATGATGAAAAGACGCGCCTTCAAGAAGCCTTTGACGCCTCACATTGGTTGGTCAAATCTATTCAGACCTACTTGAAGGGTTTCTATTATGACTTGAATGAGTACTACCCAGGTATTAATGCGTTGACACTTTCCATTATTTTGGATCATTTGGCTGAACAATATGACGAGGGAGATGACCCCGATGTTCGGGCTGTCCAAGATATATTGCCTAATTTGAAAGGCACATTGGAGTTTGCTTTAGAAAAGCTTGCCCAAGATGAAGCGAGTGATTACTGGACATTGGTATCCTTGGCAGAATTGATGGTTATGACCGCTGAAGAGGCAAAGTTTGTCAAACGAGCGTATAAGAAAGCGCTCACAGCGGCCAGGAAGAATATTTTCTTCTTACAATCTTCGATCAGCCAATTAGGGATACTGAAATCCCTTTCCCTGCGACCAGAATTTGTGGAAGTGGGTGTCCAGGTTTTGCAAGATGAAATTCGGCGCATCAAAAAAGAAGCACCGGAAGTTGAAGATATTGAAGAAAAAGAAGTAGTAATCGAAGTGAAAGGTGAAGAATGGTTCATTCTTTTCACCGGTCACAAGATAGACAAAGAAGAGCAAGATGAAAAACGCTTCTTGCCAGAGATGGAGAAGGAAGCCCGCAAGAGAATAGATGCGGCTTTAGACAAATTCGATATTGGGGATGATGATCTCGGCGTTACCGCAGGAGCTTCTTGTGGTGGAGAGATCATTTTTGTTGAAGCATGCCTCGAACGTGGCATGAAGGTTGAGGTACATTTACCCTTCAGCGAGCCGCAATATATCAAACGAAATGTCAGTTTTGCAGGGGATGAATGGGTAGAGCGTTTTTATAATATCCGCAACCATCCAGATGTAAACATAAACTTCCAACTTGATCATGTTGGTAAGCCCAAATCTGGTGATGATCCCTATGAGCGTAACAATCGTTGGGCCTTGTACTCATCATTGATCCTGGGGATCGACCGAGTGCGGTTGATCGCGCTTTGGGACGGCAAGACTCAGGAAACGGATCGAGATGGCTCATTGGTCAGTCATATGGTCGAAGAAATGCGCTGCGTGGGTGGTTTTGTGGAGCATTTGAATACCACTAAATTTGATTATTGGCAGGCTGGCGGCAAAGTGGGTGAAGTGCTAGACAAGTTGGCTGCTTTGGATATGTAATTGCTTCTCAAAATTAAGTACGAACAGGCCACCTAAATGGTGGCCTGTTTTCATGTGGGAAATGAACGTTATTTGTTGAGATTGTCTAAGAAATTGTAATAGTCAGGAATAGATTGAACAAACACCAAATGAAGTTTATTATCCTTCAGCCCCCCCACCCCATATTTCCAGTGTGAATCACACACTAATCCAAAACTTGATCTGGAAAGCCCAAATAGTGAGTTTTTATTAATTGATCTGATAATCGCGAACCGCCCCGGAATGAATTCCAGGGCTATATAAGCTGGACTTTGTCCATTTGGGACCTTTCAAGGTGAGTAACATACGGCTTCAA
>CAYQQX010000047.1:0-28455 GCA_964419495.1 uncultured Anaerolineales bacterium | reverse complement strand
TGGATAAGTAATCCAAAGAACTAGTTTTCACATAAACGCCAAAACGCAGGTTGAGTAGCCCGAGGCGAAAAATTAGTCGCCTGAGGGTGTATCGAAACCCGTTGTCGATTTGACTTCATTCGTGGGTGTGGTTTGGTTTCACTTCGACACGATCTTTGATCGAGTACGGGCGATACACTCGCTCCGCTCGTTACTCAACCGACAACCGTTGTAACCATTTTCACATTCCTGCATCCAATCTAGATAGTTGCCAACCTGAAGGCGGCGACAATCTTTTTGATTCTCATTTTTGGAGGAAGGTATGCCGATTTTTGAGTTTGTGTGCGAAGAGTGCGGTCAATTCTTTGAAGAACTGGTGCGCAGTGTAAATGCGATTGACGAGGTGATCTGCCCAGGATGCCAAAGCCAGCGCGTGCAAAAGAAGCTTTCTACATTTGCATCCAAGGTTGCTGGTTCGAGTTCATTTTCACCTAGCGCATCTGCACCTTCTTGCAGCCCTGGCGGGCTTTGAGGGATTTAATATAATCAGCCGTTGGTTGATATCCCAAAATTATAGGCACGGAGTTACATCCGTGCCTTTTCCTTTAAAAAAATTCGTGCAATATGTGGCATTCGTCGTCATTCGTGATTAAAACTGTCGGGTGGTTAGTTCTTTTTGTAAAGAAAAAAACGCAGCTTGCTTAGTGGTTCTCTCGGCAAATAACTTTAATAGGATCGATTGAAAGCGGAGTCCGAAATCTCCAGAATTCGGGATGCCACGGCCAAAGATTTTCTTATACGACGTCTGGAGACGTCGACTCCATTTCTAAAGCCACTTAGCGAGAGTACCACTTAGTGAGTCACGGTGATTAAGTCTTATCCTGGTGTTAGCGCTATTTTTTAAGTGCCTACTCTGCATGGTAGAATCACTCGAGCTAACAGCTTATGATCAAGATACTCCACTTTGCTGATGCCCATATCGATATGGCCACTTATGGCCGCCATGACCCCGAGAGCGGCTTGCCTTTGCGCGTGATGGATTTCTTGAAGTCGCTTGATACTATTGTCGATGCGGCCATTGAGGAGCAAGTTGATTTAGTGCTCTTCGCTGGGGATGCCTACAAAGATCGCAACCCAGCTCCAACTTACCAGCGTGAGTGGGGCAAACGCGTGATGCGGCTCTCGCAGGCAGGAATCCAAACCTTGTTGCTGGTCGGTAACCATGACCTTTCTCCGGCAATGAACCGCGCCCATGCCATGACCGAATTTTCGACTTTGCAAGTGCCCCATGTACAAGTTTTGGATCGGCCTTGTTTTCTCACTCCCGATAACCTTGGTGGGCTGCATTTGCAGGTATTGGCCATCCCTTGGATTTCGCGTTCAGGAATGATGGCCCATTTGGATATCCAGGGGCGTGATCTGGCTCAAATTTATGAAGAACTCGAAGAGCGTCTGACGGAATTAGTGCATCACTGGCTCGATGAGGCTGACCCCGATATCCCGATTGTTTTGACCGCTCACGCCTCGGTACAAGGAGCCAAATACGGTGGAGAGCGTACGGTCATGTTGGGCGGTGACCTGGTGCTGCCGGGATCTTTAGTTCGAGACCAGCGTTTGGATTATGTCGCTCTTGGACACATCCACAAACCCCAAAACCTGAATGAGAAAGCACATCCCCCCATTATATACTCAGGTTCTATCGAGCGCGTGGATTTTGGCGAGGCGGAAGATGATAAGTTCTACGTCATTGCGGAAGTCGATAAAGGAGCCACGGAAGTGGCCTGGCGTCAGCTCACCGGAATCCGTAATTTTGTAGATCGCTTTGTCCGTCTCGAATCGCAAGCAGGGATCATCGATCAATTACGTGCAGCGCTGCCCCCAAAAGACAAGCTCAAAGATGCCATTGTTCGGCTGGTTCTAGAATACCCGCGAGAGTGGGAGTCGATCATTGATGAAGCCTCCCTGCGAGAACATGCCGCTGAAGCTTTCGAATTTCACCTGGTCAAACGACATCAACAAGAGAATCGCATCCGTTTACCCGAAGATCAAACTGTTGGTACGCTCTCTCCCCAGGAATTATTGGAAATTTACTGGAAGGCCAATCATACTGATCCTGAGACCATCGAAGAACTCCAAAACCTGGCAGCAGAGATAATTCAAGGGGATGAAGGGTAGTTATTTCCCAATTGACCAAATCATCGAGTTGAATTTTGCAAACAGCCTGAGAATCAAATTCCCAGGCTGTTTTTTGTAACCACAAAGGAAAAGTCTTTGCAAAGCACTAGGGACGGTATCCAGCGACAAAAATTTCATAGACATAAGGGCACATCCCGTTATAGATGAGAAAATCATCATCTTTAGGTTCCCAAGTACTGTCATATATTTTCATTTCATTGGTGCAATCCGTTGTGCCATAATGATCATAGTTTCCATAATTGCCGAAGGAATGCATGATCTCATGAATAACTGTCGCTGCGCTGAAATAATTCGGTGTAGAGGCGTAGAGGTCATCGACCGCGGTTGTGCACATCGAATACCCATTATTCATTTCACAAGGAGTCCCTGGCTGGTTTCTGCATTCACCACCAACTGAGACATCGCTGATGATGTTCTCACCCCATTCATCATAACTGCAGCGGGCATATTTGTGACTGTAATGGTTGAACATCACATAGATAAGGTTATTATTACCAAAGGCGTCTACAAAATTATTTTGGAAAGAGGGCGGCCCTGCTACGGTATAAGTGAACCCACCCATGGTACGAGCATAATTATCAGACCCGTATGAAAAAATTACCAGGCTGCTAGGTAGATCATCTGTCGTTTGTTCTACATAACATGTGGGGATGTTATTGCGAATTAGGTAATCAGATCTTTGCTCTTGGGTTAGCTCAACCGTTCCGTAATTTTCTAAACGAATAACAAAACCGGTTAAGTTGAAGAGAATATCGCTGGCATCCTGCATAGTAGCTTCGGCCTGTTCAAGCGTTACGGGTTCTGAGCTAAGGTCAACCAAGGCATCGAAGGAAAACTCGCCTTTTGGGGGGGTTCCATCGAGTGTAGCAAAGGTTTTGGGTGTGTAATCGGTCAACGAGAAAACGAAAGGACACTCGTCATATTCTCCTGAAAGAAAAATTGAGACGTCGTCTTTCTTAATCCAGGTTTGATAGGTTCCGGTGTCGGTTTCCCAGGAAACCAGGAGAAACCCATCGCGCTCTTCGAGGACGGTAAAGAATAGCTCGATTATGAAATATCCTGTGATTTCGCCACCGGGACTATCATAAGAATCGATGCGCTCCCCGGCGGGAAGTGTGAAAAAATCTGGAGTGTCCACTTCTTGAGTAGTGGTATTTTCAGGAAGCCCTGCATCAAGGACAACATAAGAGAGGCTGATGGAATCGGTTGATAACGCATCTACCCTGAAGATGATGTAATCCCCAGGTTTAGCGTGACGCTTGTAAATATAGACACCATCCAACATCAATTCGACACAGAATGGAGAATATTCATTTTCCCCAATGCCCATATCGACGGGGTTGAGTATGCCTAAATCATCATCGAAACCACTAAAGATGTACAATCCCCCTTGCAGGGGTGGAAAATTCGCCCAGGCTTCATATTCAAAACAATCTGAACTTGAAGTGCGGATATAGAGATCACCACCGGCTTGAAACCCCTTTTCGCCTGTTACAAAGTCGTAACTCTCAATATCATACAACTCCACTTGCCCCGATGCAATTAGGGTATTCATTCGAGGTCCATTTTCATTAAATGGTAGGAGAGTGAAACTCATTGTCAGCATTGTAGTCAGCAAAAACAGCAGAATCCATAGGGGAGTGTTGAATCTTTTCATTTGTAAACTCCTCGGGTTGATTTTTTCAATAAAACGGATACTCATTGTTCTATAAATGGTCCGATAATTTCTTGAATGATACCGCTAGGGACAGCATAGCTTTCCTCTGGCTCGTAGCTGTAGCAGAAATCAGTTAGCATATTGAGGTTGCTGGGGGCGTAGAAATCATCATACGCTTCTGGCATCCTTCCGGCGAATAGACCGACAACCTGTCCCTGCATCTCGAAGACCGTGCCGCTGCTCAAGTCTGAAGTGCCTGGTACTTTAGAGAATAACAAGCCTAATTGTTCTTTCTCGTTGTGGCGAGACTTTTCAATTATGGGTAGGTGTCAGTGTTGGTGTAGGTGTCCAGGTGGGGAAGGTGGGAACATCGGTTAACGCCTGGAAGATATACTCACCGTTGTCAGTACGATCGATGTAGTCTGATGAATAGTAAATTTCATCTGCAATTCTTATGGCATATTTGTTATCTGAATCCAATGTTAGGGATGCGAGAATCTCTTCGAGAAGCTGAATCAACACAGGTCCCGCCGCAGATCGCTCTTCCCATTGCAGGATGTAGTAGAAGCGCGTCCACAGCAAGTCGGCAAAACCGGCGTGCCAATCGGCATCCGAAAACTCTGCTCGCCGAAACTGGACAGATTTTCCATTCTCAAAGGCTTTGAAATCTCCAATCTCAGGGTAAGTATCGCGCTTATCACCTGAAGAGTAATCCCAATATGAGAGTGGAAAGCGCACTTCCATCTGCTCATCGGCAGTGCCTATATTGCGCATGGTGAAGACGGCGTGGGTCTCGGCTTGCCCCAATGTATTGGCAGCAGGATCATCAAGAATATCCAGCGTAACCGTTTCGGCAACCATGCGCACCCGCGTAGTTTCGTCACCGGGAAGGATATCTGCACCAGGAGGTCGCCCAGGTGGAGCTATATCAGCCAAAGCAGGATTGGTAAGCATTAGAAAAAGAAAGCAAATTCCTGAAAATACTAGTATTTTATGCCTGTTATGTAAGCGCACTCGTTATTCTCCTGACAAAAGTAAATTATCATGGAAACACATAAGCATCGAAAACGATATACCCACTGGTCAACATCTGGTCGTCGCGCATGACGAAGAATCCGTATCTGCCCAGGTTGGTTTGGAAACACATGTATAAGTCTGAATTGGGCGCGATAGGGTCGGCGTTCAGCGTCTTTGCTTTGCAGGTGTTCAATGAAGGGGGCGAGAGCTCTGCATACCCACTGAAGATGCCACCGTTGGTCGGGGTCAGTAGAACATTGTTATCCAGGCAAACATCGGCGGTGGCATCGCTGGCGGTGAATAAAACATCCAGGTCGTAGCATGTCCCACCGTTGAAAACCATACTCGACCAGGCTGGGCCGAGTGGGTCGGGCGCGTATACATCTGTTGGCGCGGCAGTAGGCGGAGCAGCAGTCGGTGGTGACAATGTCGGGGGCTGGGCAGTTGGTGGATACTGTGTTGGGTGGGCTGGCGATGTCTGGGCTTGCATGGTCATTTGCACGAACTCGGCCTGGGATGTTTGAGCAACAACGGTCTCAAACGCAGTTTGATTATCTTGTGGGGGAGGACCAGATATATTGCAGGCTAAAGTGAGAGCAATAACAACTGCTATTACTATGCTGATTGATTTTCGATTTCCCATCGACTACCTCCAGATGCAAGAAAAAACAATTAGTTTATCTCCTGCATGATCGAATTAGAAGCTAAACTTCTGCAAGAAGTTTAGCTTCTAATCGTTCGTCCATCATTCGCCACAATAGGCATAGTTATGGACGTATTCACCAGACCAGCTTTCGTTGTTGAACGCATCTTCGGTTCTGACTTTGTACACCAGGGAGCCTGCAAAGCCGTCGGTTTCGATGCCAACCTGGCTGACCCATTGGTCGCCGCTGGCGTTATACATCTGGATCCAGGCCCATCCAGACTCATTATGGTTGTACCAGAACTCTGCCCAGATCACACCCGAGGGATCAGATAAGCCCGCCTCACCAAAGATGGTACAACCCTCCCAGAAGTGGGTCACGTAGTTGACCGTCGGGCCGGTTGTGTCGGCTGGTGCCGCGTAGACTTCCACAGTGGTCCAGTAGTCAGTGGCTGAATTATCCATTTCTAGCACCTGCAGATGATAGGTATATGTTTCTGTCGGACATTCAGAATCACTGCCGCTGGGGTTCACGACATTACCCTCGAAATAGACTGCCTGAAAATCTCCATAGACATTCCAATTCAAGGTGCTGCATTCTCCTTGGTTGATATAAGGCGGCGCTGCCCAAAAATCGGCCGATGATTCTGTGTATGCGGTAGCAGTTGGTGTCGGGGTAAGTGTCTCTGTGGGGGTTAGGGTCGCAGTGGGCGTTTCGCTCGGAGCGGGTGATGGAGTCGGGGTCGCTGTCGGTGTTTCAGAATATGCTGCGGTGGGCGTTGGAGTCCAGGTAGGTTGGTCTTCATCTTGAGGGATTGTGGGACCCGTCTCTTCAATAACGGCTCCCTCACATGTGCCGACGCAGAACGTCACTGAGGAGGGGCTGCTCGTTCCACCCCCAGTGGTGCGCGCGGTTGCCTCAAGCGTGTACTCGCCTTCGGCGGGAGGCTGCCATTCTTGATCGAGGCGCGCCATGATGGCACTTCCATCCGTACTGATCGCGTATGGGCTGCCTTCAGGCAATGCTTCTCCATTGACTTTCAGACTAATCCCTGAAATCCCACTGGCATCAGTGGCATAGACTACAAAGTTGATGGTTTGGTTAGGAAGATCCATGCCATTGAAAGGGAATTCGATCCAGATATCAGTGCCTGTGGCTGAGCTTTCCTGAGATACGGCAGATCCGCTCAAGAGCAGTGAAATCATCACTACAGCAACCAACACCAAGGGAGTCCGGAAATCATGTTTGGGAAATGGGTTTATTTGCTTCATCTTTGATCTCCTGTTGTTATTTCATCTGCTCAATATCTTTGCCACGGACGATGAGAAGGTTGTTACCCGGATTGGGATCATTAAAGTCAGGTTTCTGGGGATCATGGTCTTCGAGATATGGAATAACTCTTACCTGGAAACCTCTCTCACAATTTTGCAGGTCCTTGGCACAGAAATACACAAAATTCTGGTCGACGTAATCACCCAGCGAGATCCATTGCGGCAGGTTGGATTGCACTTGTAAGATTGTTCTGCCTTCCCAAGGCCCGTCGACATTGAATTTGCCCTCATCGTTATATAACCCCCAGGTGACGCCGTATTGGATGCGATTGTTGTGCAGTGGTTCCGGTCCATAGTTTTCAACATAGGCAAATAATCGCAGACCGATACGCTGGAGCTTCGTGACCGCGATATCCGCTTGAGCGTAGACAACGCCTCCACTGGAAGTAGCCGTGGACTGTTGTCCGATCAACTCTACCGTCAATTCACAGGAACCATCGGGGGTGCGAATGGTGAGCGTCCATGGATCCTGTTTCCAGGAATCAACTGGAGGCACAAGCCCTCCTCCTTTGCAAATGCTATCTTGGGCTACATAACCCTTGTTGTCAACTCCACTAACGGAGAAACGAATAGTCAGGAACTCCTTTTCAGCCATCGCCAATCCCAGAGCATTATGCGGCCTGCGGTCGTCGAAAGTCCAGGGCTTCAGATCATAGCTGCTTTCTTTGAGCCAGTAGACATCGGATAGGCGCTGGAAATCGTTGACGTAGATCTTGAGCTGCGCACCGCCGGGGCCATAGGGCATGTCGTTGATCTTCAGGTTTTTGAAAGTCACACCGGCAATGGCGTAGGCAGCTTCGGTATCGCCTTCGAGTTTGTTGCTGCGGCCGGACTCACCCTGACGCCCATATGCGCTGACCTCGTAGCGGTACAGGCATCCCATCGGTTCGCTGCGGAAGGGAATTTCGGTCTCTTGTTTGGGAGAGGCAATGATTACTGGAGCATATATTTGCGTGTCCATGCCTGGGCAACTGTAACTTCGATACAACAGGAACCCGTCGATGTTCTTGCCCGCACCGCTAAAATGCCAATCCCAGGTGATCACGCGTGAGTTGGTTGTGGTGCGTTTGACGCGTAAGTTGGTTGGGGCTGGGAAGGCTGTAGTAGTGCCCTTGCCAGTCCATTTGATATCTTCAACCCAAATCTTGTATTCGACTTTGAAGTTGTCGTTTTGAGCGATGTAATAGCGGCTATCTTTGACACCAATATCCGTTGGGATGTGGGCGTTGAACGCCTCTCCAAGATCTGTAGGCCCGCGCGGGTCACTCCAAAAATCTAAAGTTGTCGCTGATGACCAAAATTTCGCTATTATATGTTGGTCTGGGTTTAGAAAGTTGGAACTGGTCATCGGGATGACTCCATCGTTCACTTTCCAATCGCCGGTGAGGATATACTGCCCTTGATCTCCAGGAACCCGCCGCCCCGGGCTGTCATTGATGCTGTACCAAAGCGCTGCGAATCCGGGACCACCTCGTTTGGGTTCCACGTTGATGGGTTGTACATGGATGTACTTAACCCGCTCGGGATCATCGATGCAGTCTGAGGTCGGTTTCACTTCCACATAAACCGGCGCGCTGCGTGAAGTGCTGATCATATTTTGTTGAATCACGCCCACAGCAACCTGATCTTGTGGGATCACATCCAGCTTTCCCTGCGCCTCTACGCTATATTCATAAGTTCCTGGATGGGGAACATCATCCACATAGCTGATTTGATCTTTGGCAACTGTGACCACATATTTCGCTGAAACCTGATCGGGTTTCAGTCTGCGGTAGATGGCGAAGCCGGTTTCATCTGCGGAGTTGTCCTTCCAATTTAGGGTGACTTTGCAATCGTTGGTCATCACCGTAAGCGAGTCTGGCGCGGAAAGGTCCGGATTAGTGCCATTCAGTACGGCCTGGAATCCAGGGAATAAGTTGGGGGCGATCTGGACGACCCCACCCTGCCCAGGCTGGAAGCCAGGTAGGGCCACGGCTCCTGCTGGAGGTTGGATAGGCAGCAGCCCAGGCAAAACGCCAATTTGGCCTCCTTGCTGACCTCCCTGTTGGCCCGCAGGCGGTTTAGCAGGTTGAGCAGGAGGCTGGTTGGAACGCGCTCCTGGTACGACGATCACCTGTCCAGGATTCAAGGCACCTTTGATGCCAGGGTTTGCATCCTGGATTGCAGAAGCCGAACTGCCTGTATCAGTCGCAACGCTATCGACGGTATCCCCATCTTGCGCAATATAGTGAGTTTGCTCTGCTTTGTCTGGCGCAGTTGCCTGGACATTACTGACTGTCACATGAACTGCCAGAGATTCACCCAATGCGCCAGCGCTGTTATAGGCTCTTGCCATCATCGAGTAGGTGCCGGGTTCAGTACCCATCATGCCGTAACTCAGTGTCAGCGGATTGATGCCATTGATCTTGGTTTCAGGAGGCGCCTGAGAAAGCACCAGTACGTCATCCACCCAAAGATCCAGGCGTACAACGCCTAAGACATCGCGCGCCGTCACAAAGATTGGGAATGGCTGGCTGAGGTCCACCTGAATGCCGGCAGCCGGTTCCTGAAAAGCAACCACTGGGCCAGGTACAACCACACCCCCTTCGTCAGATGCTGCTTGGTCGAATCCGGGTAAGTTGCAGGCCAACACTGCCACAATAAGCGCTGAGATTATCCAAAAAATATTCTTGATCACATGCTTTCTTTTCATAACCAGCTCTCCTATCTAAAAACGCTTTCTAATTAGTGAAGATGTTAGGGACATCCTCCGTTATATACATATTCAATCCAGGACCAACTTGGTGGTCCATTTTGCATTTGGATAATGCCCGCAAAGGGCCCGGTGTAATAATAAGTGCCATCAAACCATTCTGTTCCGGCGGCATTCTCCACTCTAAAAGTTACCGAATATACGCCCGAGTTATGCGAAACAAGGTAATAATAGCCGCTATCATCTAGACCTAAATCGATAAAGAAGTCGAAGCCGCCGTTCTCATAGAAATCAAAGGCCGCGCAATGGATGTTATTATTTGCGTCCCAGAATTCCCCGGCGTACCACCCCCCTTGCCCGTAGTTGGTCAGCATTTGAGGCAAGGTTGGGTCGATCAGTGTCACCGAGCCAGATTGATCGTTGAAGCTGCCAGTGGGCAGGGGATAGTAAGCTTGTTTTTGACCACCACTCCAAAAACCGACGCCAGCGGCATAATTGTGATTTCCCGCAGAAACTTGAACATCCAGCGAGTGACCGATCATGATCGTCTGGGCTTCGCTGAGGATGACATCCTGGCCATCAATGAGCAGTTCTACAACTGGGTGAGATGAGTTATTGATAAAGGTTACGGTGCCCCCAGCGCCTGCTCCCGGGTTGTTTCCGCCAGGTGGGATGATCTGAATGTCAACCTGAGTCCATTTTTCAGTCGTGTTGTCGCATGTTGATTCCCATGCGGTCAGGAAATGTGTGTAAACGGCATTGCCTTCATTGTGATCCACAAAATAGGCGTGAGTATCGGTAGCGTTGACTTCGTTGTTATCCAGAAAAACCTTGCAGGCATCCCAAACTTCCCACTCCAAGAGGATCATCTCTCCTGGTGCAGCACTGACGGGCCCCAAGAAATAGCGGATATCGGGCTCAGGTGCCACGGGAGGCTGGCCGACTACACCACCAGCGCAGTAGAACACAGGCATGGACATCATGGGCGTATCTGTTGTTTTTCCGTTTTTATCGACAACTTGAATGTAGAAATCGGCCGCCCCGTCATCTGTGCCCATTACATTGGGCGCTTCTGTGCCTGCATCAATGTCACCGGCATAATCGCCGATACCAAGTTGGTACATGGGTGTAGAGTAATTTCCCCACGAACCGGCAGCGCTGGAATACCCATAATAAATTGTTGCTGAAGCAATCTGATCCAGGGGATCGATAGTGGCTTGCACATTGAGTAAGGTTGGCTCGTTGGTGCAGGGCCCGTAGTAAACACCATTGAGAGGATAGAATTGGATATTGCTGATGCTGATCGCACCGGCGCTCGCTCCACCAGGAGGTTGTGCCTGTCCGCCGCACGGCCAGACCTCGACCCCGTAGACGAAACCATTGGGTTCAGTTTGAATATTGCCAGCTGCATCCATGGCAAAAATCTGGTACTGCATGGTGCCATCGTTACCTTTTAATTCACCATTTGCGTGCTTTGTGACATCGATGGTGACCTGATATTGTTTACTCCCTGTGGAAGTCATGTTGGCCTGGTACCATAGGTTGCCGCCAATGCCTGCGGAAAAGCTTAGATATTGGTAATTAACCCAAACCTGGCTGAGAGCCCCAGAATTATCAGTCGCATCGGCATAAATGGTCACTGTAGTGGGCCCACAACCATTTTGGTAATACACTTTGGTTGCCGAGGTGTTGACATTGGAGATTGCCGGAGCAGTTGAATCGCTTACCGCTGAGGCTTGCGTAGGTCGCCCCGTTGGTGTTGGGGGTGGGATGGGAGTTTGTGCAGTAGAATTTCCTGTGCTGCCAACTGGAGTAACTGCCTGTATGGTCACAGGGATCAGGGGAGATTGATTGTTGCCCGGTGCTGATTGAACTGTTAATGCGACAGAAGTCGCCATTGCGTCAGTATTGGGGTCGACGTTTTGCGTAACACTGCAGGCCAGAATCGTCAAAATTAATCCCAGTGCAGCCGAGGCAATATATTTGAGATTGTAAGGATACGTTGAATTCATACCAGTATGCTCCTCGTTGTTGTGTGGTGTTGCTTCGTGTAATGTTAGGGAAAATCTACATTTTCCTAGGGCTGGATGTCGGGGACGCCCCAATCGGCCAAGCGGGTATTGACTGTGCCCCGTCCACCTGTGGCAGTATAGAAATTCACTAAGGCATTTGCCTCTCGTTGCGCAGAATACTCTCGCGAAAGGAACGAATACAAAGCAATCTCTGCCTCTGAGAAATTGGAATCGGAAAGCAATGCGATAGCCACATTGAAATCTGTCTGTGCTGCAGGATAAGCGGGCTGACGTGGACCACCGGCTGCGGCTATGATTTGCTCGATGGAATATGTCTCTACACTCTCAGGAATAACGCGTTCCAGATCCGATAGATCAGGGTTTTGCAAGATCTGAACATCGGGTACTTCTTCGGGGGGAATCATGCCCATTAAGTACAATTCTAGAGGGGCAAAACGATCTTCGAACCAGCCGGCTGTGAAAGTCCCGTCCCCATTGGGTTTGAAGAAATATAGCCCGTCGGAAGTTTCAAAACCTTCGCTCATCATCCCAGAGATATCTGTACTTCCGCTCCAGTGCACGCCGGTGGAGATACCTTTTTCCACGCCCACAAAGGCCCCCCAGCTATGGCCGATCTCATGGTTGAGAAACCCAAAGGGAGAATATGTCATTGCCAATAAGCGACCTTGAGAGCCAAACTCAGCGGTATAGTCTGTTTGATCGGTCCGGATATTGGTTGCTGCGCTGCGCAAACTGCCGGAATGGGCTTTCATGCCCAAATCACCGCGCACCACCATGAAATTAATGAAATCAAACTCATCGGGGTAGAAATCGTAAAATTTCTTTGCGATTGTCGGACCATCGTAATCTGTGATATTGGGGAAATTGCCTGTGTAGGTTTCGCCGGCCGGGTCAACGATGAAGAAGGCATATTCGCTGGCAAAGAGACCATCCCCGACTTGCTCTGCAGGAAACTCAAGCTTAGACGAAACTACTCTCAATTCTATAAAGCTGACATACTCAGACTGACCTGAGGTATAGGAGATTTCGGCCGAAAGCCAAATGGTTGCCAGATCGACATCAACATTGTTTTCATTCCAGGCAATGGGGAAAGCTATATCTTCTGGATACATGGCTGCGGTGATTCCGCCCAGGGTAAAGACTCCATCTCCTGCAACTGCATCGCCATTGGAGCCGTCATCGTAAAGTTGGTAAACTGGCTCGTCGGCGAATTCGGGCTTGAGGGTCACACTAGCAACATCCCCACTTGTATAAATTTCCAGGGTGGTGCTGTCACTGCCATTGTCGTAGATGGCCGTAGGGCTGAAGCGATAATAGGCTGCTTCTTGGGCAGCGACTAGGTTGCTGGGAGAAAAAAAGCAGAATACAGTAACCAACCCTAGAAAGATACAAAATATTTTTCGTGTTTTCATGCTTTGCTCCATTGGTTATAAGTCACACATTATTTCAACTTGCTCGATAGTGGTTCTTTATCTGGATAAGTTTCAAGCTGTGTTCTAAAGTACTCAAGTAAGTCTTCTATGTTGCGGATTACCGTGGTTTCTCCGCTGCTGATATGTTGAATTTGCCCATTCCAGTTTGCTTGTGCATTACCTTCGTGCCACAAACGAACAATATAGGTTTCTCGAAAAGGTTGTGTGTCGGATGTATTTTTCATTTTGTCCAAATATTCATTAAACTTAGGAGTTACGCAGATGAAAATAGTATTCTGGAGCAAGCCCCCCCAGCCCCCCAATTCTGGGGGGAGATATTCAAAGATTCCCCCCCAAGGTTGGGGGGTTAGGGGGGCAAGTGCGTAACTCCTAAAACTAAAAACTGATACTCTTGTACGAGTACCAGTTTATAAGCACTATGTCTCTGGAGTGTCTTGATTTGTTTTTTAGTTTATAAACCTTGGGGACATTTTACGCTGTGAATGGCTAGTGGTGTGTCAATAGTGGATTGACTGGTAGCTGAGATTTCCAAATCTCGCAATTTTGGGGTATGGATACCCCGGCTACAAATTGTGTAACCATCAAAGTATGAATGACACACCACTGGGTTGGTTTCCAATTGTAGTAAACCTCGCCCAAATGAGCGTTTTGCATCCATATTAGGAATATCAGGCATATCAGGCGCTGCCCCTGGTTTTTATTTTGTGACCCGCTTGGCGGAGTGCAGCAAGATCTCGTTTGATTGTACGGCCACTGACACCTAGAGCGCTGGCCAAATTATCTACAGTTGGCATGGCGCCATGTGATTGTGCTTCGTTTAAGAGGCGCAGCAAACGATGCTGACGGCGAGCCGTTTTCCCACTGATTTGCTCATCTTCAGGTATTTCTACTGTCCAGGAAATTTCTACCCATTCATCAGCCAATAAGGCGCGTCCAAGCGGTGCATTGGCTATCGGCAAGCTCACCTGTTTTCTTTTTGTGGTTTGACCGATGAAATATTCTTGGTAATCATCCCAAATAGGCTGTCCTGGGCTGATATCATGCAAATATGCGTGTCGCCGTTCAGGGTCGGATATATTGTCAGCAAATTGCATCAATAAGCCATAGGCATCTTCCAGGGCAACTTTTCCTCGTTTGGTTTCTCCCGCTTCGAGCAAGGCCTTATACGCTCCCAGATAAGCCAATAACGGATCGCCAACACCTTCATATCCATGATCTTCAATCCAGGTAAGAACCTGATTGGCGTACTCGACTGCCTCGGCGTGATTACCCTCCGCTGTGGCGACACGCGCTAGTCCAGCCAATGGATCATTTGTCATTGCGTGCAAACCAACCTCTTTGCGAAGATCTAAGCCTCGCAAATAAGCATCACGTGCTTCTCCTAATCCGCCCAATTCTTCGAAAACTAGACCCAAGAATACCCACCCATAGCCTTCTAAACGACGGTCACCGATCATTTGGGCGATATCGCACACCTGGATCAGGTTTTGCCTTGCTTCCTCGGTGTGACCGCTATCAAATAATGCGATAGCGAGATTGTAGAGGCTGGAGGCCTCCAGCCGTCGATCTCCCATCGAACTTCTCAGCTCGAGAGCGCGTTGATGGTGATCAATGGCTGCCGGGAAATCCGCCAGATAATGGAAGACACCCCCCAAATTGTTGTGAATGTCTGAAAGAACAGCCTGGTCACTTGTGGGTTGCGCTGCCTCTAAGGCGCGCTGTGAATGTTCAAGAGAAACGTCATAGTTACCACTATCAAAATAGACAACGCCGAGTGAATTTAGCGTAATGGCTTGGGACAAGACATCATTATTTTCGAGGCTTTTTTGGTATGCGTTTTCAAGATGCTGGCGCGCTTTCGTATATTCCCCAAGTTGACGGAGCATTTGGCCCCATTTTAAATATGCCATTTGCTCAATGACGGCATCATCTGCTAATTTGGCTTGTTCGGCTAAATCGTGGACAGTTTCTAACGCCGAAGGATAATCGCTAATTGCCTCCCAATAATCTGTCCATTTTAAGGATAATTGCAGATTTCGTTCGGGTGAATTTAACGTTGGGAGATTGATAAGTTTTACCAGCTGATCCAAATCCTTTTTTTGGGCTTCCCGGTCACCGATCTGAGCGTTGACAGCTTCCCTGGAGAGTAATATGTCAAATTGAATGATTGGATCAGCTTTTTCTGGAATTTTTTCGTAGGATTGTAAGGCGCGCGAGTAATAGAACAACGCTTCGTTGTTTGCATACAGTGATTTAGCTTTGTCTCCGGCGTGTTGGTTATAGAATGCAGCCTGGTCCCAAACTTGACCTTCAAAGAAATGGTGTGCCAGCAATTCAGATTGATCTGATCGTTCAGGATACAACTGTTGAACACTTTCTCCGGCTTGCCGATGCAGTGATGTGCGTTCTTTTTGTGGAATTGCTTCGTATGCCACCTGGCGAATCTTGTCATGGCTAAACTGGTAGACTTCGGATGTTTCTTCTAGGAAGCGCCTTCGTACTAAAGCATTCGAAACGGATAGCACCTGATGAACTTCTATACCGGCAGTGCTGCTTAGAAGTGAGAAGTTGAAATCGCGCGCCAACACTGCGGCGGCTCTTAACACGATACGTTCATCATCGGATAAGTGTTCCAAACGTGCTGCTATGGTGCGTTCCACAGCTCTTGGCAATGGAAGTTCTGTATAGTCCGATGTGGTTTCATCCCAAGGTGTATGCCAGTTGCCGGCTTCGTCTTGTGCCAATATTCCTTCATCAGATAATGCCCGGAGAGTTTCAAGAATGAATAATGGATTGCCCTGTGTTTCTTGAAAAAGACGCTTTTCGAACAAAGGAACCGCACTGGATAATCCCAGGCTTCGACGGATCAACTCACTCGTGGCGTCGGGAGACAACCTATCTAGGAAGATGCGCTTTTTAATCCCTGCACTGCTCAACGCGGCTAATCTTTTCCATAAAGAGTCTCGCACTTGAGCATCTTCCCCCCGGTACGTACCTACTAATATCACTCGTGTATTACAAAGATGAGGCGCCAACTCAATGATTAGGTCAAGGTTATCTTCATTTGACCAGTGCAGGTCATCCATAATAAGTAATACGGGCGTGATCTGTCCCCAGACTGAAAGGAGTTTTGCAAACGCCTGAACCAACCGTTGGTGTTCGCGATTTGGACTCAGGGCAGGCGCCGCTGTTAGTTCAGGAAGTTCATCTTTTAGTTGAGGGAATAAGGGGAAAAGCACCCTGAACCAGATCTCATCTATTAATTGAGAAAGTTGATTGATGCGTAAAGTTGTCAAACCGCCTGTGAAAGCATCGATGATTGATGCATAGGGCGAAGCAATATCTCCTTCTCGGTTGCTCCCCCAAAGGGACTGAATACCGCGCCACTCAGCATCCCTAATTACCTCATTCATCAAACGAGTCTTCCCTATTCCAGCCTCTCCCTCGATCAAAACAATGCCCCCAACCCCTCTAATTGCTTCCTCCAAGAACTGGATGATTGTTTCGCGAACCTCATCTCGGCCTATCAGTGGAAGTTGTGCTGGACGAGATTCATCCAAAGACCAGGGTGAGGTGGGTGAGATTACTTTTGGCAAATAGGGTGTTTGTACATCTGGCGCGCGAATGGCGATTTCCTGGGCTAAGGCGCGTGTCTGCTGATCTACTTCGAGCCCAAACTCTTCTTCTAATACCTTACAGCAAGTTTCGAATTGTGATAAAGCGGCCTGTGGGCGATCGAGTGCAAAATACAGTCGCATTACTTCCCGGTGAGCCGCCTCTCGATACGGATCGGCTTGTGTCAGCTTCAGGGCAAAATCTAACGCCTGCGTAAATCTGCCATTCGATTTCTCAAGAGCAACCAGCCTCTCCAGAACGCGCAAATATTGCTCTCTCAAATGCTCGCGGGCTACCAATACCCAATCATCGTACAAATCATCTAATAGATCCCCCCGATATAGTTTTACTGCCTGTTGTAAAGCCTGGGGATTAGGATCCGCTCCATTAATAGACTCTGATTCTAATTGCTGGAAAGATTCGATGTCGATCCAAAGTTGAGCCGTTTTCGAAACCTGGATCTGTTGTGCATCGCTTTCAAGTAGTTCCGGTATTAATTTGCGTATTCGCCAGAGGGCCTGGGTTAACGCTCTCCGGGCCCGAGCTTCATCCATTTCAGGCCAAAATGTCCCCGCAAGCTTTATTCGAGATTGGGTTTGAGAACGGTGCAATAGCAGATATGCGAGTAGCGCGCGCGCAGTTGTGGATCCCGAAAAATCAAGTTGCTGGTCATCTCGCCAGAGCGTCAATGTTCCAAAGAGATTAGCACGAATCTGCGAATTGGACATGTATCATGATTATAGATGAATAAATTACATGATCAATAGGAAAAAGGTTACTTATCTTAACCCGAGTTGCTACCTATCTCAATTAAAAAGGTGAACGTGGGTTGAGTAGTCCGGTGGGTTTCGATATGGGGCAATTTTGTTGTTTTTGGAAGAAGATTTTGGTGTGTGGCCCCTACTCAACCAACGCCGGGCGTATCGAAACCAGTGAACATGTAATGGTGGCCACTAAGAAACTTAAGTCAGGCTATCTTGATTTCTTTCTTGGCAAAGACATCATTGATTTTGAGAATCGCTGCGTCGACCACCGCTTCGAAATTGGCTTTGGTTACATCCACCCAAATATAAACCGTGAAGCTGATTGAAGATGAACCGATATTTGTGTACAAAGTTGATGGCGAGGGATCAGCGAGCACACCTTCGAGAGCTGCAATAGCATCCACAGTTGTTTGTTTTACAAACTCAAGGTCATTGCCATGGGCAATGCCAAGCTTTATCTCTGCGCGGCGCTGGTTAGAGCGGCCGAAATTCTTGATCGGACTGGTGAAGACATCGCCATTGGGAATGAGCACATTTTGCCCATCGTGGGTAAATAACTCTGTGGCACGGATATCGACATTCGTGACCTGGCCTACAAATCCTTTGATCTCGATTTCATCCCCAATATCGAAGGGTTGGTCAAGTAGCAAGAGCAATCCTGAGACGAAATTCTTACTAACATCTTGCAGAGCAAACCCCACCGTAAATCCCAGGATCCCCACACCCGCCAGGAAAGCGGTCAGGTCGAAGCCAATTTGTTCCAGCGCGATCACAACGCCCAAAATCAATATTGTCCAGCGCGTGATTTGCGATATCAGCATCGTAATCTCATGGTCGCTTTTGCGCATCTCCATTGCTCTGCGCACAATGCGGGTCAACCAACCAGCTAGATAAATGCTGACAACGAAAATGACTAATGAAACCACCAGGTTTGGCAAAAAGGCCAAAAACCGGGCTAGTAGATCTTGTAAAGGAATCGAAAATCCTGTCATGTACCTCTCTCCTACTTGGTAGTGTTGACATTTCAGACATTTTCTAGAGAAACGAGCGCGATTCGAAAACAGCTTGTTATAGAGAGATATTCCCAAATGTCAACACGGCCTAGATTGCCGCGCTATCTTACCGCTCAGGTGAGCAATTTGCAAGCGTTGATGATTGGCGATACAATCTCACGCATGCCCGCTGTATCCGTGTTGCTGCCCTGTTACAATGCAGCTGAAACATTAGGGGAGACTTTGGAATCTCTCTCAATGCAGACGCTCGAGGATTTTGAAGTTGTGGCTGTGGATGATGGTTCAGAGGACTCAACATTGGGGATGTTGCAGAACTGGGCCAGGCGTGACAGCCGCTTTCGAGTTTTATCTCGCTCCCATGCTGGGGTCATCGAAGCTTCTACCGCGGGGTTAGAGCAATGTCAGGGACGCTATATTGCCCGCATGGATGCGGATGACCGCGCCCACCCTCAGCGCCTGGAAAAGCAGGTTGCCTACCTCGAAGAGAATCCTGATATCGCCGCGGTCAGCAGCCTGGTGAAGGCTTTCCCGGAAGAGCATGTGCGCCAGGGGTTCCGCATTTATGTAGATTGGTTGAACTCATTGGTTAGCGATGAAGAGATCAAACGTGAGATCTTTGTCGAGAGCCCGCTACCAAACCCCAGCGTGACCTTCCGGGCGGAGTGGCTGAAGCGCATGGGCGGCTATCAAGAGCGCGGCTGGCCCGAAGATTATGACCTCTATTTGCGCATGTACCTGGCGGGCGCGCAGTTTGCCAAGATCCCCGAAATATTGTTAGAATGGCGCGAACATCCCGCGCGCATTACGCGCACCGACAGCCGCTATTCGCTGGAAAATTTTCTGCGTACCAAAGCCCATTATCTGATGCGCGGTCCCCTGGTAGATCGAAACGCAGTCATCATCTGGGGTGCGGGTATGATGGGGCGGCGCGTGGGCAAATTGCTCATGCGAGACGAAGACGCTCCCGTGGTGGCCTTCGTGGATATCGACCCCAAGAAGATTGGCAATACCCGGCGCGGTAAGCCCATCATTCCCCCCGAAGAGTTGCCTAATTGGTGGGGTCGCTACCAAAGCCCAGTAGTCTTGGCCGCTGTGGGCGCCCGCGGGGCTCGAAAATTGATCCGAGATCGACTGAATGCCTTTGGCCTGCGCGAAGGCGATGATTGGTGGGCGGTGGCCTAACGGAGACCCTAAGGGTTTCCAAAAGCTATTATTCCGACTATTATTTTGGGCATTCTAAACATCATTTGAGATCAGCTTTTGAAGAAAACCCTTAGGGTCTTAAGATACTATGAATTATCAAACTGATAACCTAACCCCCGGCTTGGTCCGGGAAGAAACCTTCACCGTTGAAGACCAGCACACCGCCTATCACATCGGCAGTGGTGATGAACGTGTTTTGGGAACCCCCTGGATGATCTCTTTCATGGAGCGCGTCTCGAATCGACTGGTTGCTGAGAATTTACTTGAAGGCTACATGAGTGTGGGCATCCATGTTGATGTCAAGCATCTCGCGGCTACCCCGGTCAATGTAAAGGTCAGGATCCGCGCCGAAGTTTTAGAAGTGGTCAAGAACCGTGTAAATTTGTCCATAGAAGCCTGGGATGATCAGGAAAAGATTGGCGAGGGCACCCACTGGCGCGCTGTGGTCGAGAAAGGTCGCTTCATGAAGCGAGTGATGGGAAAAGCCAATTAATCTGTTAGGTGTCCGTCACTTGGCTCAAACCAGGAGTGAATTCAGCACTTCGTAGAGGAATTTTTTGCTAGTTATGCAAAGAACCGCCTGGGAAAAGGCGGTTCTTTGCATGATCATCGAGATTGGGATTGCCTATTTGCGGAAATCTTTCACGTACCAGACAACCAGTGCTGTCAAAATAACCGGGCCAAGGAAGGTCACAACAGCTTCCAGAATTGCTGTGATATAGGGCCCAACCGCAATAAAACTATCCAAAGCTGCGGCTACAAGCACTAATCCGGTGTAGCGAATGATGGCATCCGTGAGGCTTCCAGTGGGTGAAACCCACAACCCCACTAAAACACCCGCCACCATCAATACCAGGCTCAACCATTGGTTGGAAAATCCAAGCAATGCGGCGACAACTGCCACGAGCAAACCAACCATGTAAATCCATTTTCCAATAGTTTTTGTATCCATTTTTTTCTCCTTTGAATAAATAAATAATACTGATTGTTACTACTTAAAACCTGATAAGTCTAATTAGTTACGCATCTCACTGTTCATTTGTAGAGTAAAATTAATCGATCTAGGCAAGAATTGCCTATTCAAATTCAAAACTCAAATGGTAGAAATTTTGTCAGTAATCTATGGAAATCTTAAATAAAGCTTCATCGCCATGTTATCAGCGCGATCAAATTACTTCCTACTTGCTGGTTTCTGAGAAAACTTGTAATTCAAAGAATCTCTCCATCACTTTCGTCGAGATGGAACCGGGCGGCGTGCAGCGCATCCACTCTCATGAACCTGAGCAAATGTACTATATCCTTGAAGGCCAAGGCTTGATGGTCGTCGACGGTGAGCAGAAATTGGTCAGCCCCGGCGATACTATCTTTTTCGAATCTTTTGCCGAGCACGGTTTAAAGAACACTGGTGATACCATACTCAAATATCTCAGTGCTGCCTCACCATCTTTTACCCAAGCGCAAATTGAAGAATGGTGGCCGCTGCCGAGTGTAAATGACAGTGACCAGTAATCAGTATTCAGTGTTTGGCTACAACTAATCGACTATCAGACTAACAAACGAACAGACAACGAGACTAACTTATGAACATCTTTCTCACCGGCGGCGCGGGCTACATCGGCTCTACAGCCGCCGAAACACTACTAAAGAACGGATACAAAGTAACAATATTTGACTCTCTGGTTACGGGGCATCAACAAGCAGTCCCAGCAGAAGCGAACTTCATTCAAGGGGACTTAGCAGACAAGATTGCCTTACAGGCTGCGCTCAACGAAAAACCCTATGATGCCATCATGCATTTTGCGGCCTTCATTGAGGCTGGGGTGAGCATGAAGGATCCGGGTACTTATTTCCATAACAACCTGAGCAACACGTTGCAGTTGATCGAATTAGCTGTTCAGGCAGGGATAAAACGCTTTGTGCTCTCTTCCACAGCGGCCGTCTACCAATCCAGCGATGAGCCGCTCAGTGAAGAGTCTGCCCTGGGGCCTACCAATGTCTATGGCCATACTAAATTGATGATTGAGCAAGCTTTGGATTGGTATCGCCAAATCCATGGTTTGCATTATGCCGCACTGCGTTATTTCAATGCTGCAGGCGGCTTCCCTCATCGAGGTGAAGCGCATCAACCGGAGTCTCACCTGATCCCCCTGACTTTGCAGGTTCCCTTGGGACACCGGGAGGAAATCTTCATCTATGGCACGGATTACCCCACTCCCGATGGCACATGTATTCGCGACTATATCCATATCACCGACTTGATCTCGGCACATTTGTTGGCTTTAGACGCCTTAGAGGAACGTGATAAGTTGGTTTACTGTTTGGGGAATGGGGCAGGGTATTCCGTACGTGAGGTGATTGAGACGGCTCGCCAAGTCACCGGTCATCCAATACCGGCCAAAGAGACGCCGCGGCGACCGGGGGATGCCCCACGCCTGGTGGCTTCCTCGGAACTTATCCGCAAAGAGTTGGGCTGGCAGCCGCAAATTCCAGACCTGAAGGATATCATTGCCAGCGCCTGGGAATGGCATCAATCTCACCCCACTGGTTATGAATAAAAAACTAAACTCGTTCCACTGGTCTCCGGTGGAACGAGTTTGGATATCGCTAAACTGGTGTCACCGCAGAGCAGTGACACCAGTTGTTTATCTTCTACTTCCTCAGCACAGCTGCATAAATCCCCAGGCCGATACCAATTAATAAGATCAAAGCACCTGCAACGCCTAACAAAGGTGAGCGACCGGCACCAATCGGCGCCGGGGCATTGGCAATCGTCTCTGAATTGGGTTGAGCACCAAAATCTAAATAGGATTCATCGCCACCGCTGAGCATAATGCTGGCGCTAAACGCTGTGGTGGGATTATAGCCATCGGGAATACCCACGGTGATGTTATATTCTCCCTCTTCTAGATTTTCAACACAGAAATGATCTAAACCACCCAGCGTGACTTCGGTGATGGATTGTGAACCATCGGCATTGATGATGCTGATGGCCCCATCTGGGATGGATGGCTCCTCTTCCTGGCGGATGGCGTCGCCGTTGGTATCGTTGTAAAGAATCACGCACATGGTGCCGTACCCGATCTCAGGAGTTGGCGTTGGCCCTGAGGGGGTAGGTGTGATCGTAGGCAAGGTTTCTGGAATAGCAGTAGCTGGACCGCCCAAACCCAGGAAGATTTCATCCCCAGGAGCAATCACATCTTCGGGAGAGAGATCGTTTAAGGCGCGCAACTGGTCGATGGAAATATCTGCCAAAGCAGCAATCTTCCAAAGTGTATCGCCAGATTGAACGATATAGATAATGCGTCCATCTGGGCCAGGTGTAGGGGTTGGTATAGTGGTTGTTTGGGGCGCAGGTGCTGCCAGCGCTGGCAAACTAAAGCCAAGCAACAGGAATAAAAATGATAATCCAAACAGAATTCTAGCTTTCATGGCATGAGATTATACAAGAATCATCATCCGTAGATAAGGGGACGAAAGTACTCCCCAAAATGATGAGTTACTGAACCGTTTTGCTTACTTTCCACAGGGCAAGCAGTGCCAGCAAGTTGAACACTATTGCCGCGCCCGCGCTGGCACCAATTCCCCATTCGAAGAGCGAGGGTGCTACAAACGCACCGATGGCACGTCCCAAGGATAGACCGGTTACATTGAAAGCCATCAAGGTGGCACGAGCACCGGGCATAATCTCTGTCATCATAGGGATGCTGCTGACCAACCAGAACTCGAACGTAATGAAGAATATGAAAAGGCTAATCACGGCACCTGAGACATTTCTACCAATGATTGGAAACAAGAGCGCCGCGAAACAATTGGCAATCAACCCAATCCTGATAGCAGGTACTTTACCAAAGCGATCAACCAGGCCTCCTGAGAAGATCTCTCCGCCCAATTCGGCTACTCCAATCACCGCCGCGGCACCACCCAAAGCGATGATCATCAAGCCAAAGGAAGCTTCCATCCATACGCCGAATACCAGGTTGATGACTTCGTTGCCTGCTGATCCCAAACACCCAATGGATAAGCCGATTAGGGCTGGGGGGTACCCAAGCACCTCCCGAATGTTTTGGAATAGGTTTGTTTGACTCTCCTTGGAAACAGCATCACTCGGCACCAGGAAGATCAACACAACCCCTGCTCCAAACCCTAAGATGGCCAAGATAAGGAAAGGTGACATCCAGCCCCTTTGCGAAATCAAAATGCTCGCTAAGGGGATCCCAATGAAAAAGCTCAGTGACCAGCCCAACTCGGTGATGGATAAGGCCAGCCCGCGCCGTTGGTAGGGGATACGGTCTCCTAAGTAGGCTTGCATTGACGGGTCGAACCCAAATTTTCCCAGCGTGGTAAGGATCAGCATGACCATAAAGGTGGGAAAGGAAGGCTTTATCGCTACGATGACTGCGCCAGCGGCGAATAGACCAACCCCAAAGAGCATGCCGAATTTTCGCCCACGGCGGTTGACAAATGCAGTCAGGAACGGCACCGACATGCCTGCCAGCGAGCGATTCGTTATTGCCAGTGATAGGGTAGCGATATCAACACCTAATCCGCGGCTAAACACCGGCAAGAAGGGGTAGACCATGCGGAATAAAGTGTTGAAGATCAGACGAATTAGGGTGAAGACCAGAATCTGCACCCGAAGGGGACGTTCGATGTCCTGGTAATCCTGCCTGATCTGCCTGGTAATGTTGGTCATCAAGTAATGTTTTCTCTAGCGAACCACCAACGAGATACCTGCCAGGCGGCCAGAAAGGTGAGAATATTGAGCCCCATGAAGAAAAGCTGGATGCGTCTGGCGTCTGAATCAAGCACCGGGGCGGGGGGGTGCATGACGTTTTCCGTCGCCTGCAAGACAACGAATAAGGCGATTACAAAGGCCAGATTAAACCCCGAAGCCCAGGCTGGATTCTCGACCAGGGTCAGGCCGATTTGCAGCAGCAACCCACCGATAGCGAAAACTGCTGCCATCCGCCAACGCGGTTCGGCCAGGAAAAGCCCGTTCCAATTGGTTTGCATGGCCCATAGGGAGATAGGTAAATAAGTTATCCAGAAGAACAGGCCAGTGCGACCCAAGGCACGCGACCAGCGGTGAAGCGTCAGGCGTCGAGCGATCAATCCAACCAAACCGACCAGGCCAGCGGCAATAAACCCTGCCAGTGCAGCCCAGACCCAAGCGCCATGCAGATAGACCACACGCACATTAGTGCCTAGCGTGGCCTCTGCTGGACCGAGCAGGGTATATCCGGAGATGATGAATAGGAGAAATACGAATAAGAGTAAAGGAGATGTGTATCTATTTGATGATTTCATAGTGAAAGGGGAAGTGGGAGTAGGAAGTAGGGAGTACGGGGTTTTGCCCTTACTCCCTACTCCCTACTTCTTACCACGCTTCTAAATCCAAGTAGGTTCCTGATAGATTCCGAAAACGTCTTTCATCACCCCAACGATTTCGCTCAAGGTGGCGTAGGCGCGCACGGCTTCCAGGATGTGGGGCATGGTGTTCTCGGTACCCTGGCAGGCAATGCGTAAGCGGTCCAGCATTTGCCCAACGTGTCCGTTGTCTCGTTCGGTGCGCAGGGTGTTTAGCCTATCTACCTGGTGCTCGTAGCCTTGGGGGTCCATCTTTAGGATGGGGATGTTGATAGGCTTATCCTCAGCATAGGCATTGACTCCGACGATCTTTCGGTCGTCGAGATCGATCTCGCGTTGGTATCGATAGGCAGCATCGGAAATTTCGCCCTGGAAAAAGCCTTTATCGATGGCAGGCAACACGCCGCCCAACTCTTCGATGCGCCGGAAATAGTCATAAGCTTGGGCTTCAATGCGATCGGTCTGAGCTTCCATAAAGAAGGAACCGCCCAGAGGGTCGATAGTGTTGGTCACGCCAGATTCTTCGGCAATAATTTGTTGGGTGCGCAGTGCTACAGTCACGGCGTGCTCGGATGGCAACGCCAGGGCCTCATCCATGCTGTTGGTGTGCAGAGATTGAGTTCCACCGAGGACCGCGGCCAGGGCTTGGATAGCCACACGCACGATGTTGTTCTCCGGCTGTTGTGCGGTCAGGGAAACACCGGCGGTCTGTGTGTGGAAACGCATTAGCCACGAGCGCGGGTCTTTGGCGCCAAAGGTCTCACGCATCTCGCGCGCCCAAATGCGGCGGGCGGCGCGGTATTTGGCGATCTCTTCGAAGAAGTCATTGTGGGCGTTGAAGAAGTAGGATAAGCGCGGGGCGAAGTCATCCACGTCTAAGCCGCGTTCGATAGCCCAACGCACATATTCCATACCATCAGAGAGGGTGAAAGCCAATTCCTGAGCAGCAGTGGAACCTGCTTCGCGAATATGGTAGCCCGAAATACTGATCGTATTCCATTGGGGCAGCTGGTTGGTGCCGAATTCGACGGTGTCGGTCACCAGGCGCATGGAAGGTTCTGGCGGGAAAATGTATTCTTTTTGGGCGATGTATTCTTTGAGAATATCGTTCTGGATCGTGCCGCGCAGCTGGTCGTGGCGCGCCCCCTGCTTCTCGGCGGCGGCAATATACATGGCCCAGATGATGGCAGCCGGGGAGTTGATGGTCATGCTGGTGGAAACTTTATCCAGGGGGATACCATCGGTGAGCGCTTCCATATCCTTGAGCGATGAGATTGCCACACCGCATTTTCCAAATTCCCCCAGGGCTTCGGAATCATCGGTATCCAAGCCCATCAAAGTAGGCAGGTCGAAGGCTACAGAGAGACCGGTCTGCCCCTGATCGAGCAAATACTTGAAGCGCTGATTGGTTTCCTCGGCGGTGCCAAAGCCGGCGAACATGCGCATGGTCCACAGACGGCCCCGGTGCATTGTGGCGTGCACCCCGCGCGTGTATGGGTATTCTCCGGGCATGCCCAGGTCTTCTTGATAATTGTTGTCTTTTACATCTAAAGGAGTGTAAACCCGCTCAATGGGTTCAGAGGACGTAGTAATGAACTCAGCTTTGCGTTCGGGGAAGCGGGAGAGGGTCTTGCCGAGAGTTTTTTCGTCCCAGCGTTCGAATTCTTTTTCAAGATGTTCCAATTCTTGGGGGTCGTACATTCCGATCTCCTGTTGTAGGAAGGACTTTCTGTCCTTTAATGACAGAAAGTACTCTATGTTCGTTTGGGCCGTGAAATTATAGCACTGATTAAAGCAAGACTTCCGAAGTCTCTGCTCCTTCACTCTGTTCGGAGTGCTGCGCAAAGACTTCGGAAGTCTATGTTTCCTTTTATGGTGCTCGCCTGGCTCAGGATGAAAGCATTTGCGCGGGCAAGCGAGTTGATTTACGCTTGCCCGCCACTCCGATACAAGGGTATCGGAGTATCATTCTACATTTATTAGAACCGCTTTCACCGCCAGACGCCAGGCATATTCCCCGCTGGCATCATCGTAGCCCTGGCAGGTGATCAGGGTCAGCACGTCGTATTCGTCGTGAGGCAGGGCGCGCAGATCATCGGGCCGCACCTGCATGACCTCGCGCACCTCGTAGGTGTAGACCTGCCCCCAGGCGTGGATCTGGACCCGGTCGCCGTGCTGCATGGTGTGCAGGTCGACGAAGGGACCGGGGTTGTTGTTCCGGTCCCAGACATGGGCAGTGATGGCCGTGTTGCCCGCCCAGGTGGGATAGGCGGTGCCGTAGAGATAGCCGGCCTGGTCGCCCAGCCAACTGACATCCCAGCCCCGGGCTGTCAATGGCACGCCCACGATGGGCAGCTCTACGTCCAGTTTTGGGATGACCAACTGCATATCGCCGTATTCGTAATAGGCCCTCTCCGGCTGGGTTTCAGAGAAATCAATGTGCACGTCGGGAGCGAAGCCGGTCTCCGGCATGTTGGGAACCCCCAACCCGAACAGACTCAGCTTGCTGACCATGGCGCAGAAATCACCATTCTTGGGATATGTATTCAAAGGCACCCAACCGCTGTTACCGTGTTTGTGCATGATGGTCAGCAGGTCCTGGTTGTCCCCTGCTTGCTGCAGATCGGCCGGGGTCGGCTTAAGGCAGACCTCGATGGCAGGGTTGAAGCTGACGTAGATATCGAAGACCCGCTCCCCCAGCTGAAAGTTCTCGCCCGCGGCCGCGCCCAAATAAAGTTCTTTGATCACCAGCTGGCCGTTGGCCGTGCCGCCTGGCACGACGATGCGCACCCGCCCAGCTCCCAAGATGCTATCCGCCTCAGCGGCTGCGGCTCCAGTGCCGGTGCCCTGGATGCTGAAGTCGTAGGGGTTCTCGTCATCATCATTATTTGCGATGCTGACTGTGGCCTGGCGGGTGCCAGTAGCGCTGGGGTCGAAGGTGACCTCGAAGGTGGTCGTGCCACCACTGGCAGCGACCGTGGCGGCGGCATCGGCGGTCAAAGTGAAATCTCCCGCGTGCGTCCCGCCAATGGTGACGCGGGGATTATCGGTCAGGTTGAGGGTAGTTCCCCCCGTATTGGTGATTGTAAAGGTATTGAAAGATGTATCCCCATCCACGATGACATCACCGAAGTCAGTGTCGTTGAGGATGCCGGGAGTGGTATCCCCATCGGAGATGGAAGCGCCTCCCCCCTGCACGTCCATCTCCGGGCCGTCAGTGACGGTGACGGTATCGGGGTTGGGCGTGCAGTCGTTGTTGGTTTCGTCATTCTCATGCACTACCCCATCCGGGTCCACTTCACAGACGCCTCCCGAGCGCGGGTTTGCGAGGTCACCCGCCGACCCGGGTGTGACGCTGAATTGCACATCGAAGGAGTCACCGACACCGATGGTCACATCACCGACTGATTCGCAGTTTAGCGTTCGATCACTGCCACGCAGGCCGATATAGCAATCTATAGGAGGCGTGCAAAAATAACTTCCCATTTTGAGACGGCTGAACTAATCGGGG
>CAYQQX010000046.1:0-29179 GCA_964419495.1 uncultured Anaerolineales bacterium | reverse complement strand
TATTGCTGATCATAGCTATTCATTGACCACGGAAGTTTATGCCGTCATCCGTGAGGATGCGCCCCCAGACCAGACTGCAGCAATGCTGCGCAATTGGGTTCTAACCGAGGGCGGTCAGGCCGTGGTTGCGAAGAGCGGTTATGTTCCCACGAAGTAATTTTCATAACCAATGTGAAAAAGTGTTGATATTATTGGTAGAATTATCCATCTACGGTGAATGAATCCATCTCAATCGAAAAGGAATACGTCATGAGTAAAAAGAAAATCGCCATTCTTACTGACAGTTCCACGCACATTCCTGAAAGTATCAGAAAGGGCTTGAATATCTCTGTGATCCCAGTTTGGTTGCATTGGGACAATGATTCCCTCAGGGACGGAGTCGATATCGACTTACCTACGTTCTATCAACGCTTAAAGAAATCCAATACCCTACCCACATCATCACAACCATCACCAAAAGAATTCATCGATCGCTATCGCCATTTGGCGCATGACGCGGCAGGTGTGGTAAGCGTGCTTGTCTCATCGAAGATCAGTGGAACAGTCGCAAGTGCACAGGCTGCAAAAGAACAATTATCTAAACTATCCATTAAGGTTGTAGATACGCTGCAAGGATCGATGGGCGCTGGATTTATGGTGTTGGCTGCCGCCAGAGCAGCCGCAGCTGGGAAATCGGTCAAAGAGATCGTTGCAGCAGCAGAGCAAATACAAGATAAGATCCACTTCTTCTTTATGGTCGATACACTCGAATATTTGCATAAGGGCGGACGAATTGGCACCGCCAAACGCCTATTGGGAACTGCATTGAGCATTAAACCTATCTTACAGTTCAACGAAGGTCTGATTCAACCCTTATCGCAGGCGCGCACAAAACGCAAAGCACTGACAGAAATCCTAAAAATCACAGAACAACGGCTTGGGGGGAAGAAAATGGCCGAAGCAGCAGTCGTCGATATCGATGCTCCCGAAGCAGGTGATTCCTTTGCAGAAATGGTCAAAGCTCGCTTCAATCCACCAATCCTGCATCGCTCTCCAGTCAGCCCTGTTGTGGGAAGTCATATTGGTCCTGGTGCTCTCGGGTTGGCGTTCTATACGGAATAATGGAAACCAAAGTACGCTTCGGCAGAATCATTATCAAAATTCTGTGGGAGATCGTCACCATAACAGTTCCCGCATTGCTGATCTCCCTATTTGTAAATGTATATGTTGTTGAAGCTGTTGAAATAGAGATGGGATCCAACATGGAGCCAAACATGCATGTTGGTTATCGTGTGATGACTAAAAATATCTCATACCAATTTCGCTCACCAGAGAGGGGGGAAGTTGTCGTTGCAGATGTTCCTAACATGGAAGCAGGACTGATCAAACGCGTGATCGCCTTACCGGGAGAGCTGATTGCAGTTCATGATGGCCATACCTATATCAACGGGGAATTACTCGAAGAACCTTGGGTAACTCATTTTGGCGGCAGCGAGTACTCAGCGTCCCTTGTTCCCGAAGGGTGTGTCTTCATTGTTGGAGATAATCGCGTCGCTTCACGTGATTCTCGTGCCATTGGACCAATTCCTCTCAAAGATATCAGACGTAGGGCATGGTTGATCTATTGGCCGCTTAGGGAATTTGAGTTGTTGCCATAAAATCGTTCTAAGCACAACAAATTCGATCTACAATTATGGGGGAATCCACTATTTATGGTCAAAACATCTCTAATTAGAGAAAATTTGTGACGTTACTTGCTTGATTCTGTATTCAAAATACTATACAATAAACTCAAGTGACCTAATCACAGCATGACAAAGGAAGCAAAATGGAAACAGTGAACAATGAACCCGGTCACATTGATATTATAAAGGTCGCAGCAGCCTCTCGTACATCCGCTGTGGCCGGCGCGATTGCAGGTGTCTTTCGCGAACACCAGCGCGCCGAAGTTCAGGCAATTGGGGCCAGCGCAGTAAACCAAGCCGTAAAAGCTCTAGCACTCGCCAAAGGATACCTAGATGAAGACGGCTTTTCCATCGTGTGCATTCCTTGTTTTGTTGATGTAGAAATCGACGGCAAGGTACGCACGGCGATCCGCTTTACTGTCGAACCTCACTAAAGCCCAATTAAACTGAGCAGTTACATCTCTCGCGCTGCAGGGGTATTTATTCGCGCGGCACCAACTCATTAATTGCTAGCCAAATAGCAGCATGGTAGAATCATTTTTGCAATAACAAATTGAACAAGGTATTCAGCAGCAGATTTTGATACCTGAGGAAGAAAAAATGGAAAAACAAGTAGGAACATTTGCAGTAAAAAAGGGGTTGGCACAAATGCTAAAAGGTGGCGTGATCATGGATGTAGTCACAGCCGAACACGCCCGTATCGCTGAAGATGCCGGCGCAGTCGCCGTCATGGCACTGGAACGCGTCCCTGCAGACATTCGCGCTCATGGTGGTGTGGCTCGCATGAGCGACCCCGGACTAATCGAAGAAATCATGGAAACTGTATCAATTCCTGTTATGGCCAAAGTACGTATCGGCCATTTCGTAGAGGCCCAAATTCTCGAATCTCTTGGCGTGGATTACGTTGATGAGTCAGAGGTGCTGACTCCCGCGGATGAAGAACATCACATTTACAAGCACGATTTCAAAATTCCCTTTGTTTGTGGCTGCCGAAATTTAGGCGAAGCCCTGCGCCGTATTGGCGAAGGCGCAGCCATGATCCGCACCAAAGGTGAAGCTGGTACAGGCGACGTGGTCGAAGCCGTGCGCCATGCCCGCTCAGTTTTAGGCGCCATCCGCCGCTTACAGAACATGCCTGATGAAGAACTGATGGCTTACGCCAAGAATATTGATGCTCCATTTGAGATTGTCAAAGAAACTAAAGAACTTGGACGACTACCAGTGGTCAACTTTGCTGCTGGCGGTCTGGCTACCCCAGCGGACGCGGCCCTGATGATGCAGATCGGCGTCGATGGTGTCTTCGTCGGTTCTGGAATCTTCAAGTCCGGTGACCCCGCTCAAAGGGCAGCCGCCATCGTCAAGGCAACAACTCACTTCAACGATCCCGATATCCTGGCCGACGTCAGCCGCAACCTTGGCGAGCCGATGGTCGGGCGACAGGTAACGGATATCCCCGAAGAAGAATTGATCGCGCAGCGCGGTTGGTAAGTAATTATCACAGCAATGAAAATTGGCGTTCTCGCCTTACAAGGCGACTTTATTGAGCACGTCCATGCGTTGCGCCGCATCGGTGTAGATCCCAGCGAGGTCAGGCTTCCCCAACATTTAGACGAAATTGATGGCTTGATCATACCCGGCGGCGAATCGACTACCATCGGCAAGCTAGCCAACGATTTCAAGTTGATGGAACCACTGCGCGCATTTGGCCAAAAAAAAGCTATTTGGGGAACCTGCGCGGGGGCAATATTCCTCTCAAAGGATGCCCGTCGGGAGCAGCCCTTGCTTGAACTGATGGACATCACCGTGGAGCGGAACGCCTTTGGGCGTCAAGTGGACAGCTTCGAGGTCGATCTAGATGTTCCCGCCCTGGAAGTAGTAGATGCCAATGGGGCGCCCTATCACGCCATTTTCATTCGCGCGCCTCTCATCGAATCCGTCCAAAAAGACACACAAACCCTGGCATCACTTCCTGACGGTCGCATTGTCGCTGCCCGTCAAGGTCACTGGTTGGCAACAGTCTTCCACCCCGAACTCACCCCCGACGACCGCTTCCACCAGTATTTTGCCGAAATGATCCGTTCGAACTAAAAAATATGCTCAGGCCCCTTGGATGGCGAGACCTGCCCACACTTTATCGTTATCGCCACCAGGGCGTTTTTTTAAACAGCGCGCTGGTGGCTACACGCGGCACTGGGCTGATCCCCAGCGTTTTGTTCGCCAGCCTCAATCCCACCACCGGGCTGTCAACCTGGGTTTGTAAGGATGACTGCGATGAGCACCCACTGATGGGTCAGAGCATACACCAGACAGCTTCACCTGCTGCTCATTTATCATTTTTAGCTCCCCAGGAAGCATTACAATCGCCCAGCACTCAAAAATTGCTCGAGCAGCTTATTCAACAGGCTGGACAGCGCGGCGCATTTCATTTAGTCGCAGAAGTCAATACAGACTCTTCCATATTTGAGATTTTCCGACGGGCCGGATTTGCGACATATGCCCGACAACAGATTTGGGGTTGGGATCAAAATTCGAAAAATTCCTCGGGACGACCTCTTTGGAGGATTGCCCAGTTTGGTGAATTACCTCGCCTTCAGGCACTTTACAGCATGGTTGTCCCCGAAACCATCGCTCATATTGAGCCGCTGAGTGCAAGCTCCTTCTTACCAGGGCTGACATATTATGAGGAAAACGAGTTGGTTGGCTTCGCATTGGTACGCTATGGCGGGCATGGAATTTGGGTAAAGCCGTATTTTGTGCCCGATGCAAAAGACATTGACCAGAAGCTTGTCGAACTGATCGCCGATATCCCCGACCGACGCTCTCGCCCGATCTATTTTTGCGTTAGGGCATATCAGCCCCTTTTGGCACCTGCCCTGGAAGCTATGGGCGCAATCCCCAGTCCCGAACAAACGGTGATGGTCAAACATATGGCCGGACACCATAAACTTCGGGAATCGTTCAAATTACCGAATTTAAACGGACAACCAGAAACCCCGCTGGCCCAAACTCAGCATAATGTCTACCCCAGCGGAGAGATTATTTCGCATGCAAGCACAAAGAATAACCGATGATCTAGCCGCCTTGATGGCGGTTTTACCCCCCGACGTCGCCAAAGCGATCAACGAGGCCAACGACAGCGACAACTTCCTCGAAGTCGTGCTGGATTTAGGGAGGGTTCCCACAGCTCGCTTCTTGAAAGGCGAAGTTGTGCTCAGTGAAACCGAGGTCACGCGTGCTGAAATCGACTATGTCGACGCCAGCGTTGGCGTATTCGACGATGATAATCGCGCCGGGCTTGAGCGCACGCTTCACCGCATCTCTGCCATTCGTAACCGCCGGGGTGATATCGTTGGCCTGACTTGCCGGGTTGGACGAGCAGTTTATGACACGACTGAGATCATTAAAGATCTCATCGAAGATAACAAAAGCATCTTGATATTAGGCCGTCCAGGGGTTGGTAAAACTACGATGCTGCGTGAGGCTGCCCGGATTTTGGCGGAAACAAAGCGTGTGGTGATTGTAGATACATCCAATGAGATCGGCGGTGACGGCGATGTACCCCATCCGGCAGTGGGACGCGCCCGCAGAATGCAGGTGGCTAAGCCATCACTGCAGCACGAGGTAATGATCGAAGCTGTGGAGAATCACAATCCCGAGGTGATCGTCATCGATGAGATTGGCCGTGAACTAGAAGCCATCGCTGCGCGCACCATCGCTGAACGCGGCGTACAGTTGATTGGTACTGCTCACGGCAACACGCTGGAAAACTTGCTGCTCAACCCCACTCTTTCTGACTTAGTTGGCGGCATTGAATCCGTCACCCTATCCGATGAGGAAGCCCGCCGCCGAGGGACTCAAAAGACAGTCCTCGAGCGACGTTCTCCGCCCACTTTTGATGTGCTGATCGAAATTCAAACCCGAGATCGGTTGGCTATCCATCGAGATGTCTCCAGCGCCGTGGATGCGCTTTTACGCGGCCACCCCCAGACCCCAGAGGTTCGCTCACGTGATGAGAATGGCGAAATCAGGGTAAAAAAGGGCAGCAAAGCTGCCAGATTAAATCAAACAGCAGGTGGCATGCGCAGGCAGCACAAAATCGCTGAGTGGGATGAAACCGTTGAAATTGTCGAACCCGAATTCGATCGGCCTGAGCAACCACGTCGCGAGCCGCTGCAAGAAATTCGCATCTACTCTTATGGAGTGGCGCGCAACCGTTTACGGCAAGCTGCTCGTCAGCTAAATGTGCCCGTTCAAACCGAAACCGACATACACCAGGCTCAAGCAGTGGTCACCCTGCGGCATCATTTCCGCAAACGCAATCAATCTATCATCGAAGCCGAAAATCTGGGTATTCCCATATACGTGCTGCGCTCGGATACCCGCACTCAATTGGCGCGCTTCTTGAGTGGATTATTTAACTTAACGCCATCACGGCCGCAGAAAAATGGCGAAGAGGAAGCTCTCAATCAAACCCATCGCGCCATCAAGACCGTACTCGACGGCGAACGCTGGGTGGAACTTGATCCTGCTAACTCTTATATCCGACGTCTGCAGCACCAAATGGCGCGGCAGTCGAATTTGCTCTCTTATTCTCACGGTAAAGAGCCGCATCGACGCGTTCGTATATACCGAGAGTAATTATCGCCTGACCGAATTCCTGGGGCATTTAATTTATAAATTTGAGCCTAACTATTTATGCAGATTTCGGTAAGATTCTTGAAATAAATTACAAGCCCAAACCGAAATCTGCTCAAGTGATGCGGTAAATATTGCTCAGTTTATTTCAAACCACAAACCGCATCACACTTAATGAGATTTGACATATGTTCATCACCCTCGAAGGACCTGAAGGAAGCGGAAAAAGCAGTCAACTCCCCCCATTGGCTGAATATTTGAGTAAAGCAGGGTATAACGTCTTGACTACTCGCGAGCCAGGCGGTACACCCATTGGTGATCAGGTGCGTACTGTGCTGCTGGACAAAGAGAATACCGCCATGCAGCCGCGTACTGAAATCTTGCTCTTCCAGGCTTCGCGTGCCCAACTGGTCGATCAGGTCATCCGACCTCACATAGAGAAGGGCGGTGTTGTTTTATGCGATCGCTACGCCGATTCAACCCTGGCCTATCAGGGGTATGGGTATCGCAGGGATATTAACGAAATCCGCGCCATCATCAACTTTGCCACTGGGGGCCTCAAACCAGACCTGACCCTGCTCCTAGATGTAGACGTAGAGGTCGGTTTAACGCGCCGTCAAGAGGGCGGGGATGTCAACCGTTTAGATATTTTCGAATTGACATTTCATCAAAATGTGCGCGAGGGATATCACCGTCTGGCAAAAGCTGAACCGCATCGTTGGGTCACCATCGACGCCGGACAACCTCCGAAGAAAGTTCAGAAAGAACTGCGTAAAATCATTTTGGAAAGTTTGCAAACAGATAACTAACGCCGTGTGCAAGTTTTCCTATTCGACTGTCATTCTGAGCCCCACAGGGGCGAAGAATCTCTCAAAACTACGCAGCAGATCCTTCGCTTTGTGCAGGATGACAAATGATTAGCGCAATACTTGCACACTGGGTAAACTAAAAACTGGGGACTTCGCCAATTTTCAATTACTACAAAGGGGCATTGACATTCTCTTTAGGAGGAGAATATCATGAAATACCGCAAGCTCTTCATCTTAATCGTTGTCACATTTCTCCTATCCTCGCCGTTGGTTGCATGCAATCGAGATCAAGATACTTATACGGATTTAGATATTGCGGTTGCAGTTGCCCTGACGTTGACAGCATCTGCAATTGAAGCCCAACAACCTATGCAAGAGTCCTTGGTAACGCCCGAACCCGCACCCACAAGTGAAACCCTACAACCCTTGAGCGAGGAAGAATGCAACAACCTTGCAACTGCCCTTTGGCAGAACCTGGGCGTGGATGGAATTCAAAGTTTTGCGCCCATAGAAGATATAGTCAATGATCTCAGCGGAACCGGATGTCAAAGTCAATTTGTCGTCAATAATGCTGACATCGAGCACTACGGTACGTTTATGCTTGCTGTGATGAATGCCATTAAGAGCCAGGACTGGGCAGAAGATTTTGCCTATGCTGCATCTGGACCGGGGGCAGAGTTACGCGGCTTTCGAAAAGCCAAGGGCGTTTGCCGCGTTTGGATCCATTTATCACCAGTTGATAAAGAATTGTGCGCTGATTACGCAACTGCAGGCGCATGCTGTCCCAATCTCGAACCCAATCAATGCCAGCAATCAGTTACCTTGGTTTGTGCACAAGGTGATTTGCCCGATGTTGGAGTATCATCGCCCGAATCCGAGGCTGAACCCACAAGGATTCAATTCACTGAAGGCGCATTTTCATCACAAATCAATGGCACCATCTCCCCAAACAACATCGATCATTATGTTTTAAAAGCAGAGGTAAATCAGCAACTCAACACCGTTGTCTTTCCTCCAGGGGTTGTCAACGTATCTGTGATTGGTGAAGACGGCACGGTCTTAAAATCAGACTTGAATAACGAAACGGATTGGACGGGGGTTCTTCCAGCATCGCAAGACTATTTCATCAACGTGCGCTCAATGATCGACAGTGACACGGAATATACTTTGGATATCACCATCCCCCCGCTGACGCCCATCGCCACTACCGGAGAAATCGCTGGCGGAATTGGCTATACTGGAGAATACATTCCCCCTCTTCACATCGTAGCCTACAACCAGGAAACCAACCTATGGTATTTCTTGAAAGTTAGAGAAAATACCACTTACTACACCATACCAGGATTACCCCCAGGGACATACAAAGTAACAGCATACACCCAAGCCGATCTGATTGGCGGGTACGTCAGCTCCGGTGCAGAACTGTTAACTGTTACCGTCAATGCTGGTGAAACAACTGAAGGGATAGATCTGATCTATTGGTATGATCCGGGTTCGGTTGCCTTCCCACCAGATCCTGTAGGTTGGTAGAAATTCCCTAAACCAAGAATGCGGCTGCTTAGTACAGCCGCATTCTTGGTTTAATTGCTAGACTCAATGGGGTTATAAATCACCGCCAAAACCGTCCATACCACCCGCGCCCACGTCATCACCGCCCAAATCCGGGATGGCTTTCTCGATATCCTCCGGACTTTGCCCTTTCTCTAAACGGTCTACAACTTCATCAAACTCGGGGCCAAGCTCTTCGCCCATCTCTCGGCTCATCTTGCGCATCATCTTGCCTAAAGCCTGGGGATCATCTTCCAAGCCTGCCATGGCTGAAGGATCAGCTAAATCTTCAAAGCGCGCATCATCAGATTTTGCAATCCGAATTCTGCTCAATCGTCGTTGTACGTTACTGCTCTCACAGTGAGCGCAAGTGACTTCTTTTTCGCCATATTCCTGATAAGATAAGAATACTTCAAAAGCTCGCTTACAATCCAGACATCGAAATTCATATCCTGGCATAAAAACCTCCAATGAAATAGTCATCCATATTATAATCCGTGCGTTTGGAGATTGTCATGAGTGATAAAAAGAAAGCTTTTCAGGTGCTCGAACCTGAACCCTTGCTAATCGTAATATCTGGCCCCTCTGGCGTGGGCAAAGATACCGTTGTCGACCACATGAAAGCCCGCGGTTTGCCATTCCATTTTGTCATCACCGCAACCACCCGCCCCGCGCGGGAGGAAGAAACCCATGGCGTCGATTACTTCTTCTTTTCAAAAGATGAATTCGCGGAAATGATCGAAAAAGATGAGCTGCTAGAATATGCTTTCGTTTACAATGATTTCAAGGGCATCCCCAAATCTCAGGTGCGCCAGGCTCTGGCCAGTGGGAAAGATGTAGTTATGCGCCTGGACGTGCAGGGTGCAGCCACCATACAAGAATTATGCCCTGAAGCAGTTCTGATATTTTTGTCTACAGAAAGTGAAGATGAACTCGTCAATCGTCTCAAAGCGCGCAAAACAGAAAAATTAGATGAATTAAAATTGCGCATCGCCACCGCTCGAAAAGAACTTGACCGTATCTCAGAGTTTGATTATGTGATCTTGAATCGGGATGATAAATTGGACGAGACTGTCAAAGCAATTGAAGCTATCATCTATGCGGAACATCATCGTGTAGATCAAAGAAAGGTAACCCTGTGAACGAACAACCTTCGCAAGACCCCCAGAGGAGCGAAACCGGTTCCAACTTCGGGCGTGATTCTGCTCCCCCAAGGGTGAGTTTGCCTCCACGCACGCCCCCAACACCCTATGTGACCTATACACTTTTAGGTTTATCTATCGTCGTTTATTTGCTCCAGATGGGCACACAATATGCCATGGGCTACGATCTTCCTGCAGCTTTGGGATTAAAAGTGAATGAACTCATAGCTCAGGGTCAGCTCTGGCGGCTAATTACACCGATTCTATTGCATGGCTCGATCATACACATTGGCTTCAATATGTACGCCTTATATTTGTTCGGGCCACGGCTGGAGAACAACTTCGGACACTGGCGCTTTTTTGCCCTATATCTGATCAGCGGTTTCGCGGGCAATGTCTTCTCGATGATGTTCACGCAGGCTCCCTCCCTGGGGTCATCAACAGCCATCTTTGGGCTGCTAGGCGCGCATGGCATATTCGTTTATCAAAATCGGGAGTTTTTCGGGGAACCGATCACTCGCGCGGCCCTAAGCAGGATCATTCAAGTCGCGGCGATCAACTTACTCATTGGACTCTCACCAGGCATTGACAATTGGGGGCACATCGGTGGGTTGATTGGTGGTACCGTTTTCACCTGGTTTGGCGGGCCGATTTTCGGGGTCAGCGGCATCCATCCCAACCTTTCGGTAAAGGATCAACGCGAGAACAGCGAAATCCTTCAAGCCATCGCTATCGCTGGGGGATTCTTCGTATTCTTGGCCGCAGGCGCACTTTATTTGATGTCCCGCTAATAATCGAGTTATACTTTGCACACAACATGAGGCTCCCTAAATTTAAGAAATAAATAGATTTTAGGTAGAAAATCACTCCCGGCACTCCTCGCCATAGGCGTGCAAAGCAAGCCGGGGCAGCAAGAGAGTGTAAGGATGTCACTCTCTCGCTGTTAGCGAAGCGGGGGGATGGGGATAAAAAATAAGACACACCTAGAATATTAAATTCGGGGTGTGTCTTGTTTTAAATAATACTTCAGAGAAGAATTAGAAATCGTCTAAATCTATATCTTCATCACTCAGAAAAATATCATCGTCATCGCCGTAATCAATACCCACCTCTACGCTGTCATCAGGGAAGCGCACCCAGAGGAGCAAAACATCACCTTCATCAGTCTCAAGATTGCGAGCCGCGACAATGGGCACTTCGGCAGTTAGACCTTCTTGTGTTCGATATTCCAAATAAATAGTCAGTGCTTTTTCCCAAGCACGTTGACAACGTTCAACGAGTTCTTCACCATTAAAAGTTCGCAAACGCGTGGCAACAACTTCGGCTTGTAAAGAGCCCTCCACCAAACCATGAACCCAGATATCTGGGATCAACTCAAATGTTGGTGATGGTCCTTCGATGATTGTAATCTTATCGTCCATACATCCTCAAAACAACAATTTTGATGTCGAGATATTACCATAAAAATGGGATTTCGCCTGTTAGATGGTTGTTAACTATTATTACGATCAAAGGCCGTATAAGTTTCTAAAAGAGTCATCATTACCCGGTCTGTAAAGGTTGTGATTCGACGAAAGAGATTGCTCCAAACTAAGGGGGAATGAACAGAAGCAGCTTCATAGACTCCATACATGGCGTCCAAAAGACTGGAGCGGAAGAATAAGAATGCCTGTGCCGCTTCCATAATGCTCAAATCATATCGACGTGCCCTGACGGCGTATTCATAACCCAATGCACGCGCTTCAGCTTCAGCGCCATCATCATCTGCGGAACTGAGATATGCGCTCAGAGCTTGCATCAATGATCGTCCACTAAGACGATACTGCTGGCGGGCATCTTGATCCAATTTGGCATACCAGGTTTCTTCCTCTAAAACACCTTCACTTAATTGCAAGCGCGTGCGCTGCAGTGCTGTGCGAACAACTAATTGCGTTTCATCTGGCGTGCTGGCTTGCTGCGCCAATCTCCAAAGCTCCACTTCGTCGCGGCGAAAACGTCGATGCCCACCAGGGGTGCGGTGAACTGGAATAGTTCCCTGATCTGCCCAGTTACGCACTGTGCTGGGATGAACTCCTAATTCTTTGGCAATTTCACTTAAACTCAACCACTCAGGGGTCATAATTTTCTCCACATATCTTTTAGGTTTACGCGTCACCTGCAATGGCTGCCCGTTCCACTACGGGGAGATCTTCAGCACGCTTTCGGAAAGCACTCACGTCAATTTGGCGAAGCATGAACAATGTGACCAATACCATGAGGGCCATGATCGTAAAGACCATGATATACCCTAAAATGGCATCCCCTGTTAAGTGGCGAACCACATCACGAACAGCACCACCCAAAATTGAGCCGATCAACCTCGAGATCGCATTGGCCATGCCCCATGCCCCTATGAACAAGCCAACCTGGCCCTCAATTGTCATATCGAGCATCAGAGAAAGGTTTGACACTGTCGAGACACCTGTTCCAATCCCCAGCAACACTAAACCAGCATAGAACACACCAGATTGCAGCACAAGACCGCTTAGGGGAATCATTACAAATCCAGCCATCACAACCCACCCGCCCCAGGCAGCCAAAGAGCGTTTGTCTGCACGGGTTTCCAGCCAACCAGTTATAAAAAGCGCGACTAAGACGAAAACGCCCCAAATCGAAGTGATACGTGTGGTTTCTGTCACTGACATATCGAATGCTTCACCCGCAAAAGGTTCAAGGAGAATATCCTGACCAAGGATAGCAACCAGCAGCAAGATCAGATACCAGAAAAATCTGCGCGCTTGGGGATTGTTGATTACACCGCGCGCCATATGCAGCCAGGAGTAACGTTCTTCTGTTACTGCATCTTCCAGCGTATCCTTCTCAACCCGGATTTCGCGCTTCTCCAGCCACAATAAGCCAATCATACCTATGATGAATGCTGCTGCTCCAATCCATTGAAAAGAAGTTTTCAAAGCTTCGGGAGTATAGGGATCAACCATGCGGCTGAGGGATATCGAGGTTAAAATTATGCTGACGATCATCATAAACCACATCACGGCAATGGTTCTGCCACGACCATCTTTCCCTGAAATCTCAGAGGCTAAAGATAGATAAGAAACCGCAGCCAGGTTATAACCCATACCCCAGGCGCCAAATGTCAGGAAGCCAATTAGGATACCCATCCAAAAGTTTTCAGCCAGAACAAATGCGACTAAAGGGGAAAAAGAAACCCCGGCTACACATAAGATCAAGCCCAGAAAGATATAGGGAGTGCGCTGCAGGCCAAAGAAGCGGTTGTGGTCAGAATGAGAGCCAATATAAACCTGGATTGGAGATATTAAATAGGGGAGTGAAGCCATTAGTGCAACTAAGGTTGCAGAAATGGCCAATTCTTTGATCATCACCCGATTTAGGGTGCTGTTGATAGGGACCAAGGTCATGGTGATGGCCACATGGACCAAACCCAGTTGAATTCTTCTTCGAAGCATGATGTATTCCTTAGTACTGAAAATCCGATAAAACTGATTTTAGTAGATATTATAAAAATCTTCTAAAATCTACCAAAACTTACCATGCCTGGCAATGTAGATTTATATAGTTTTTGTGATGTATAAAATTAAGCCGTGTTGACTCTGAGGATTTCTCTCTGAAAGAATGCATCCACAATTGGGTTTGCACTCCCTCAAATTCCTTAAATATCAGCACTACCAAGTTTTCACAAACAAAGATCGGCCACCTTTTGATGATGGCCGATCTTGGAATGCTATTATTATCGAAAATTGCTTGACTTACACTATCATTTTTCCTGATGGAATACTCCCACCAATATCTGCTTCTGCAGCAATGTTTTGAGCTAACTTCTCATAGTAGCCCATCTGATCTGAATCTACAGACGATTTTCCTTGATCATAAAGGTTAGATGGATATGTGTGATACTTGGCATGTAGGTAATCTAAAGTTTGTTCGTAATAGCTTTCCAAACTGCCACCCTGTATGATAATCACTTTTGTCATTTATGGCTCCTTAAACAGAATTTCCGGAGGGTGGCTCCAGACAGCGGGGAATTATACACAATAATATGGGTTTTTGAAGATTAACAATTGATGAACATTTTCACAATCAGTTTTGATCTTCAAAAGCTGTTATTATTTTGTTACTGAAGCTATCCTCTAGTTGGAATTATAGCAGTGCTTGCGATTTTGATTAGTTAGGCTCAGTTTGGGTTCGTTTATAAGCACAACTCATCCATTTACACGTGCTATAATCTTGCAGATCAAAAGATTGTCTCAAAGAGACGGAATAAGTCTATGAATTTTCTCATCACCGGCGCAGCCGGTTTTTTAGGCTCAGCTTTAGCTAACCACTTGGCACATGGTGGCCATCAAGTACGCGGCCTTGATGATCTCTCTAAAGGGGATCCAGATGTATTGGATAAGAGTGTCCATTTCACGCGCGGTGATGTCAACGACCGCCCCAAGCTATGGACTCTCTTACAGGATGTTGATTGTGTTTACCACCTGGCTGCCCGAGTTTCAGTGCCCGAGTCGGTGCTATATCCGCGCGAGTATAGCGCGGTAAATGTTGGCGGCACAGTAAGCTTAATGGAAGCAATGCGTGATGTCGGCGTTCGGCGGGTGGTATTCATCTCTTCTGGGGCGATCTATGGTGTGCAGAATGAACAACCCTTGCATGAGCACCTCCCCCCCAGCCCAGATTCTCCGTATGCAGTTTCGAAACTTTCGTCTGAATTTTATGTCCGCACCATCGGACAGCTTTGGGGAATTGAAACAGTTAGCTTGCGAGTATTCAATGCCTATGGACCTGGACAGCACTTACCTCCATCCCACCCTCCAGTGATACCAAATTTCTTGCGTCAGGCGATTAGAAATGGCAGTATCGTTGTCCATGGCGATGGTGAGCAGACACGTGATTATGTGTACATTGATGATGTCATCAGAGCAATGACTGCAGCCGCTACCGCACCTTCTGTAGATGGACAGGTTATCAACGTAGGTAGTGGTATAGAAGTCAGTGTGCGTGAGTTAGGCCGCATAGTAATCGATCTTGTCAGCAGTCAAGCGGAAACTATTTTCAATCCTCGTTCCAATTCTGGGGTTTCACGTATGTGCGCAGATCTGACCCTGGCGGAAGAGAAGTTAGGATATCAACCAAGGGTTTCTTTGGAAGAGGGGCTTTGTCTGACCATTGAAAAAGATTCCCGGTTTGAGAAAGAAATAGTACCCTAAGTTTATACTGATACAACCCAAATATAAGAGTACAAATATCGTTTGGCGCGTACCTAATGGCTCTCGTACGTGTTAATACAAGTTGCAAGTTTCTGTGGGGAATCGTCTCGGGACGATCCCAAACTGTTCGTTTATATTTTTCCGCTGCAACCTCTAATCAATCAAGTTTATAATGGAGGCACAGGCTGGATCTCAACGCGTTAAAGCGCTGAATTTTGTCCCAGGAGAAATGTATGACCTATAACTCTATTGTTCTTGTTAAGCAAGTCCCCGATACGCGCAACGTCACCGGGGATGTGATGAGTAAAAAAGGCACCATGAATCGCAGTGCCATGCCCGCCATCTTCAATCCAGAAGATTTGAATGCCTTGGAAATGGCACTCCAAGTTCGCGAGCGGTATGGTGGAACAATTACCGTCTTGACCATGGGGCCCCTGAAAGCTGCCGACATTTTGCGTGATGCACTCTTTTATGGCGCAGACAATGTGATACTTCTTTCAGATCGCAAATTTGCTGGAGCAGACACCCAGGCTACGGCCTATACGCTTAAAAGTGCCATCCAAAAAATAGGCGATTACGACTTGATTTTCTGCGGACGTCAGGCTATCGATGGAGACACCGCCCAGGTCGGCCCTCAAGTCGCTGAAAAACTGAATTTACCCCAAATTACTTACACTGAATCGATAGTCAGTATGGAGATTGAAGAGATGGTTGCCAAGAGAGCCTTTGATCTTGGCAGTGAAATGATCAAGTGCAAATTACCATGCCTGTTGACCGTGGTTGGTTCTGCCGATCGAATACGCCCGGCTTCGGCACGCAAACGCATTCAAAATAAGTTTGCCGCGATCCCAACAGAATATCCTGCAGTATTAGAAAAGTGGCCCGAGTTCGAAACAGAAAAGAACCTCGAAGAATTTCTCTCCGAGCGCAATTCGAAAATAACTGTCTGGACGGCTGCTGATCTTGAAATCGATGAAGCTCAGTTAGGATTATCAGGGTCCCCCACCCAGGTATACAAAGTGAACTACGTCGTACTTGAAAGCACAGAAAGCAAAGAAATTCCCCCGACAGAAGAAGGAATCCGAGAACTGATCCAGGAGTTGATCCAGGAATATATTGTCGGTTGATAAGTGCCCAGCACTATCAACCACAGTTATTCTAAACAGGTGAAATATGAGTGAAAACCGAAATGTATGGATATTCGTTGAGCAAGAAAATGGGGAGATTGCTGATGTTGGGCTGGAACTATTAGCAAAAGGCAGGGAGCTGGCTGACACCTTGGAAAGTGAGGTGTGGGCACTATTACTTGGTTATCAGGTAGAAGAATTAGCCAAAACAATCATCCATCACGGCGCTGACCGGGTATTGGTCACCGATCATTCCGAACTGGAATTGTATCGTACCCTTCCTTACAGCCGAGTTATCGTCGATCAGGTGCAGGCACACCAACCCTATATATTTCTCCTTGGTGCTACCCCGGTGGGACGCGATCTTGCCCCTAGGGTGGCTAGTGCAACCAGTGTTGGTCTAACAGCCGATTGTACAGATCTGCAAATTGGCGATTACCTTTTGAAGAAAGAAAAGCGGGAATACAAAAATTTGCTTTATCAAATCCGACCTGCATTTGGGGGCAATATCATCGCTACAATTGTCAATCCAAAAACACGCCCGCAAATGGCAACCGTGCGTGAAGGTGTTATGCAACCCAACCCACCGGATGCATCCCTAAGCGGAGAAGTTGATATCGTTGAGCCCAGCTTTCAACCTAGCGACTTCGCCCTAGAAGTATTAAGCCGTGAAATTCGCCAACCAACAGTACACTTGAAAGATGCCCCAGTCATTGTGGCTGGCGGGGGTGGAGTAAACAGTGAAGATGAATCCCATCTGATCGAAGAGTTGGCACATATCTTAGGGGGCGAAGTTGGTGCTTCACGCGCTGCCGTGGACGCAGGTTTCTTCTCGCATGAGCATCAAATTGGACAGACAGGTGCCACAGTTCGCCCACGTCTCTATATTGCCGCCGGAATATCCGGTGCTATCCAGCACAGCTCGGGAATGGATGAATCAAATAAGATCATATCGATCAACACCGATCCAGATGCACCAATCTCAAAAATCGCCCATTACAAAATTGTCGGCGATTTATCTGAGGTGCTGCCGATGTTGATCAAAGCCTTACGGGAAAAGTCTATATAGTGAGTAATAATAGTTAGAGGATAATTCAACAATGACTGAGAATTTCTTCTTGGATAACCAGGATCTGCAATTTCGACTCGAACAAATTGACCTCAGAGATGTAGTGGAAATCAAAGAGCGTAATTTCGCATTTGTTCAAGAATTCAACACCGCGCCACGCAATCACGCTGACGCCATGGATAATTTTCACATCATGCTTGAAGTGCTTGGCGATATCTGTGCCAACATCATTGCGCCCAGAGCTTCCGAAGCGGATGAGGAAGGCGCTCAATTCCACGAGGGTGAAGTGGAATATGCTGCGGCAACTCAAGAAGCCATTCAGGCTCTGACACAGGCAGACCTAATGGGTGCAATGCTACCCTGGAAATATGGTGGACTGAATTTGCCCGAAACGATTTATCAAATGATGGTGGAAATCGTATCCAGGGCTGAATCTGGAGTTATGACTGTTTTCGGCTTGCAAGAGATTGCATCCACCATAAACGAATACGCCGATGATGAAACCAAAGAACATTTTCTACCGCGTTTTGCCAGCGGGGAATTGAAGGGGGCCATGGTGTTAACTGAGCCTGATGCTGGCTCCGACCTGGGTGTTGTGCAAACTCGAGCCTTCTTCGACGAAGAGGCGGACACCTGGCGCCTCAATGGTGTGAAACGCTTTATCACCAACGGGAATGCTGATGTGCATGTGATTCTCGCTCGTAGTGAAGATGGTTCCAGTGATGCGCGGGGTTTGTCTTTGTTCGTGATCGAGCGTGATGAAACCGTAAAGATCCGCCGCATTGAAAAGAAATTGGGGATCAATGCTTCACCAACCTGCGAAGTTCAATATAACAACACACCAGCAATATTAATTGGCAAACAACGTTTTGGCCTGATTCGTTATTCGATGGCCATGATGAACGGAGCCCGATTAGCAGTTGGCGCGCAGGCAATCGGCATTGCCGAGGCCGCTTATCGGGAAGCATATCAATATGCTCATCAACGTATCCAATTCAACCAGCCCATTATCAAATTGCCCGCCGTCTCCCGCATGCTGCTCTCAATGCGCGCTGAGATTGAGGCATCCCGGGCGCTGGTTTTCGAGACAGGTCTATGGGTTGACCGCCTGAAAGCCTACCAGCACCTTCAGGCCCAAGGTGACAAATCAATCCCCGACCTTCGCAAAAAAATCAAAGAAGCCTCATCTTTGGCCGATGCACTTACGCCAATGATCAAATATTACGCCAGCGAAATGGGCAACCGAGTTTGTTATCTTGCTATGCAGATCCACGGTGGTGTTGGATATATGCGTGAGTTCAATGTCGAACGCCTTTGTCGTGATGTGCGCGTAACCAATATTTATGAAGGCACCAGCCAAATGCAAGTTGTTGCAATGACTGGAAAACTTCTAGGTCATGCCTTGGATGATCTCATCGAGAATTGGGAAGATCTAAATTATGGGCCCTCTTTAGAGGGGTTCAAGAATCAACTTATCGAAACCACAAATCTCTTCAAGCAAGCTACGGATGCTCTTAAAGGTAAAGATCGCGATCTCATTGATTTTTACGCATCAGACCTGGCCGATATGGCTTCGTTTGTAGTAATATCTTGGCTTTTATTGCGGGATGCCCTGGTTTCAGAGCGCAAAGCAGATATTGCTCGAGTTTACATCAGTGAGCATATTACTAAAATTAACGCTTTGGGAACCTCGATTTTGAAAGCTGATGAAACCGCTTTAAAGGCGCGTGAAACTGTATTAGCAGAACAGTTTTAATAATTTATGTTACACAACCTAAAGAGAATCTGATTGGGAATAAGGTCCCAGACAAATCCTTGCATAGTGCGCAACTCCTAATCTTATTGGTAGAGGAAACATCAAATGAAAATCTTATCTGGAAAAACAGCATTAATCTTTGGCGTTGCCAACAAGCGTTCAATTGCTTGGGGCATTGCTCAGGCCTTTCATGAACATGGAGCTCAATTGGGCTTTAGCTATGCTGGTGAAGTCATGGAAAAACGCGTGAAACCCTTAGCAGAATCTATCGGTGTTGATTTCGTGGAACCTTGTGATGTCTCCAGCGACGAGGAAATTACCAACGTCGTTGCCAAGGCCAAGGAGAAATTCGGTGAAATTGACATCCTGGTTCACGCCATTGGATTCGCAAATAAAGAGGAACTCCAGGGCGAATACTACAATACCAGCCGAGATGGGTTCCACCTGGCAATGGATATCAGCGTATATTCCTTTACAGCCCTGGCGAAGGCCTTTCAGCCTATTCTGCGGCCCGGTGGTGCCCTGCTGACCCTGACTTACTACGGAAGCGAGAAAGTAGCTCCAAATTACAATGTCATGGGTGTGGCCAAGGCTGCTTTGGAAGCTTCTGTCCGTTATCTGGCCTATGATTTTGGACCCAATAATATCCGTGTTAATGCTATCTCAGCTGGGCCGATTCGAACGCTTGCGGCAAGTGGCGTATCAGGATTCAAGTCAATGCACCGTCAATTCACGGAAGTATCACCCATGAAAGTAGAAGTCACCATTGAGGATGTTGGCAACACCGCAGTCTACTTGTGTTCTGATCTTTCGGCAAAAACTACTGGTCAGACCACCTTCGTTGATTCAGGTTACAACATATTGGGTGTGCTCGAACCGCAAGATTGTGATTGATCGATTTTTCATACAAAATAACCAACCTTTCATCAAAAATAGGTGCCAATTGTCGTATTCAATTGGCACCTATTTTATTTATCTATAATGTTTGGGAGTGGTGAGAAAGCTGGTGTTTTACAAAATCCAATGCTATTAGTGTCATTCTGAACGCAGCGTCGCCGAAGGCGTGCAGAGCAAGCGGAGTGAAGCATGCCCTGCGATCGAAGATCGTGTCGAAGGGAATCCCTGAAACCGAGCGATTTGCAAGCAAAGTCAGATACCCGGGATTCCTCGCTGCACTCGGAATGACAATGTAGCCATTTGTATACCCCGCATAGTGAACACCACGATAATCACCACTCCTTAAAGTTTTCGAAAAAAGTCATTCTTAAGGCTGGTGATATAATTCAGCCAAAATAATTTAAACCCGATATTTATGGCGGAGGGTTTCACAGATGCAAATATTCTTGATCTTTTCCCTGATAATTGCTGCCCTGGCAACCATTTTTGCGGTTCAGAATGCGACTCCCACTACGGTAACTTTCTTCATTTGGGAATTCGAAGGCTCGCTGGCTCTGATCTTGTTGATCGCACTGATTGCAGGAGCATTAATCAGCCTCTTCGCATCTATGCCTGCACTGATCAAAAACAAGTTGGCCGTGTCTAGTCTCAACAAGAAGCTGACAAAATCTGAAACTGAAATTCAAAAAGCTAAAGCCCAAGTGCCCGCAGAAACTGAAAAGCCAGCAGAGAAAATCACTGCCGATTCAGGCACTACTCAGTAGCAAAACCATCACAAAAAATGCAATAAAAAACAAAGCGGGGCAGGTATGGGATCATCCATCCTGTTCCGCTTCGTGGTAAACTTCCCTCATCATGTTCAAGAAAAGAGATGAAATTTCGGAAACAGCAAGTCTTCCTGCGCCTACGACTCGCGTCACTTCTGTATTAGGCAGTGGGATCGCCTGGAAAGGCGCCATCAATGGTAGTGGCGGGGTGCGCGTCGAAGGTGCATTCGATGGTGAAATCAATTTGCGCGGCATGCTCGTGGTCGGCCAAACGGGACGAGTTACTTGCGAACATGTACGTGCCAACACGGTCATTGTCGCTGGGGCATTGCGGGGCGATATCACCGCCGAAAAGATCGAAATCCGCAGTACAGGGCGGGTTTGGGGCGATGTGGTCACCGCAGCCTTTGCAACCGAAGAAGGGGCCTTCTTGCGCGGTCAAATTCGCATGGAAGAGAGCATCGAAATTGAGTTGCCCGTGGATGAAGCCGCTGAAGAAAAATCTGAGACCGAAACAGAAGAAAAAGAAGATTCTGAAGAAGATTGAAATATCGTTGGATTCTCCTCGTTGGGCTGACAATACTCCTCGGGTTGGGTGCCTGTACTTTACAGGAAACACCCGCGCAGGTTCAGGTTGATACATTTACCCCGAGCATTTCCGTATCCCCAACAAAATTAACACAAAAAATTCCTTCTATAACAGTATCACCATCCAAAACAGAAACAACTAAGCTAACTGCAACCACCCCAACCACACCATCTCCATTACGGTGTTGGAATGAAGGCGGGAGTGTCCAACAGCATCAACTTATTTCTGATTTCCTTCCTGATCCCCTGAATTTTCGCGTTTACTTGCCGCCTTGCTATGATGATCAACCCGATCAAAAATACTCAGTCCTCTATCTAATGCACGGGCAAACCTATAACGAAGATCAATGGGACCGTTTAGGTGTCGACGAAACCGCAGATCAATTGATTGCCTCTGGAGAAATCCCCCCACTAGTCATTGTCATGCCCGGTGAACAAGATCAAACCACTCCCCCACCCGAGAATCCTTATGGTGATGCCATTGTTAAAGACCTTCTACCCTTGATTAATGATACTTATCGCGTGATTGACAACAGAACCTACCGTGCCATTGGAGGTCTTTCTCGGGGAGGAAATTGGGCCATTCATTTGGGATTGGTTCATTGGGAATTATTTAGCATCCTGGGAGCGCACAGCACGCCATCATTTGTAACTGAGGGATCAGCGCGCATACGTGAGTATCTTCAGGCTATCCCTGACGAAAAGCTGCCTCGCATCTATATGGATGCTGGAGAAAATGACGGCTGGATCTCATACACGTACAAACTTGAAGCTGTTTTGACAGACGAGAATATTCCTCACGAATGGTATTTGTTCCAAGGAACCCATGACGAAGAATATTGGGCTAACCATATAGAAAATTATCTCCGCTGGTACACACAAGGCTGGTAACCAAAACCGAATGATATAATTTCCCTATGACCCTCACGCAAGAATTAGTCGACCACATCGCAGAATTGGCGCGCCTCGATTTATCGGAAGAGGAAAAAATACGTTATCGCCAGCAATTATCGGCAATCTTGGCATACTTCGAAGAACTTCAAGCCGTAAACACCGACGATATTCCCCCTACTTCTGGAATGCAGTCCGGTGTAAGCCGGCTGCGTCAAGATGAAACGATCGAAGGTCTGGGCATTGAGCAAGTCGTCAGCAACGCACCAGATGCCAAAGATCGCCAGTTTCGTGTGCCGCCCATTTTCGAATAATTTACATGTCCCAACTGACCAAACTCAAATTAACCGAGGCTGTTCAAGCTCTCACGAATAAAGAAATTTCCAGCCGCGAACTCACTCAGGCTTACATCGAGCGCATCGAACGCTTGGAGCCAATGCTGCATGCCTTTATTACTCCGGATCCGGAAAATGCGCTCGCTCAGGCAGATTTGGCCGATAAGAAACGTACAATAGAACCACAAACTGAGCAAACTACGCTGCTTGGCGTACCCATTGCAATTAAGGATGTGCTCGCAGTTCAGGGGTTGCCTGCAACAGCTGGATCAAAAATTCTAGAAAGCTTTGTTCCCCCCTACGATGCCACAGTCGTGGAGCGATTACGCCAAGAAGGTGTTGTGATCCTGGGTAAAACCAATACAGATGAATTTGCTATGGGTTCGTCAACAGAAAATTCTGCCTATGGCGTAACGCACAACCCCTGGGATACTAGCAGAGTTCCTGGGGGCTCCAGTGGAGGCAGTGCCGCGGCTGTTGCTGCACAAATGGCTCCAATTGCCCTGGGAACTGACACGGGCGGCAGTGTACGACAGCCAGCTTCCTTCTGCGGCGTAACGGGATTGAAACCTACATATGGTCGCGTATCCCGTTATGGACTGATCGCTTACGGTTCTTCCTTAGACTCTGTCGGTGTATTGGGTCAGGATGTCGAAGACGTGGCATTGATCTACAATTTGATCAACGGACACGATGCGCGAGATGCAACCAGTTCTAAAAATCCCAAAGATGAAATCTATTTCAATGGGAATGGGAGCCTACAAAACATCCGTGTGGGCGTTCCCAATGAATATTTCAAAGAAGGTATTCAAAGCGAGGTAGAGAAAGGTGTGAAGGCGGCAATCCAAACTCTGGAATCATTGGGCGCAGAAATCCACACTGTTCAACTGCCGCACACCCAATTTGCCGTTCCCGTATACTATCTGATTGCCCCAGCCGAAGCTTCTGCGAACCTGGCACGTTTTGACGGTCTGCGCTATGGGCCTCGAATTGAAGGGAACAATTTACGAGATACCTATACGCAAACACGCGGGCAATTGTTCGGGCGCGAAACCAAACGACGCATCATGTTGGGGACATATGCCCTCTCCGCGGGGTATCAAGATGCCTATTACGGCAAGGCGCAAAAGGTACGAACACTGATACAAGGTGATTTCGAGAAAGCATTCGAAAGTGTAGATGTCATTGCTGCCCCTGTCGCTCCAACAACAGCCTTTGAAATTGGCGCCCATAGTGGCGACCCCTTATCCATGTATTTGGAAGATATTTACACGTTACCAGCCAACCTGGCCGGCGTCCCTGGGATTGCTTTCCCTGTTGGTTTTGACTCTCAAGGATTACCCATTGGGATGCAATTAATTGGAGCACATTTTCAAGAACAAACATTATTGAACATCGCACACAGCTATCAGTGTGCAACCGATTGGCATCTCAAAACACCTAATTTGTGAACAAAGTAATCGCCACCAGCTGGAAAAACACTCTATGCTTAGACGCCGAAGAGATCGTAAAACAGGACCAATCAGGGCTGCTGAAGAAGAATCACAGCTTTATCGCGTCTTGACGCGTGCCAATCAAATTGCCAGTACCACCGAGTTGGACGAGCTTCTGCGCGAGATGCTTGATCTGATTATTACGGTCTGCGGGGCTAACACTGGGACCATGTATTTGCTGGACAATGAGACCAATGAATTAATCTTTCAGGTTGTGCGCAGCGATAAAGCCGATACGACACTCATTGGTCAACGAATAAACGCCGATCGAGGCGTGGTTGGCGAAACAATTCGAAATAGATTGCCGATTGTTGTTGAAGATCTAGAGAACCATCCACGCTGGTATGGCCCAGTAGGCGATGGAAAAAACAAACTAAAAAATGCGATCACCTTTCCATTGCTGTTACGCGGGGAACCCATTGGAGCAGTGCAAGTGTTCAATTACACCCAAACCCCTCTCCAATTGATGCAATTCCTGGGCAACCGAATGACGTCTGAATACGAAAAAGCGATATTACTTCAAAAGAGCGAGGAGCACAGCCAGCGGCTGGAGGTATTGATCGATCTAATTGCTCAAATCAGCACCACATTGGATCAGGATCAAATTCTTAGCCTGATCATTGGTAAGGCACGCGGCTTGCTAAATGCCGAAGCAAGTTCCCTATTTTTGTTAGATGAAGAAAACGATCAGCTCGTCTTACATCTTTCTCGAGATGTCCACAAAACTACACTGCCCCCTTTGCGCATTCCATCGGATACAGGCATCATTGGGTACGTCGTCAATTCTGGAGAAGCTGTCAGCGTAAAGGATGTCAGCAAGGACAAACGCCACTACAAAGGGATTGATGAAATTAGCGGCGTAAATACTAAATCTTTGTTGGGGGTTCCGCTGAAAATCCCCAATGTTGTTTTGGGTAGGGAGCGCGGTACGGCTGAAGGCCACATAATCGGCGGAATTGAGGCCATAAACAAAATTGATGGTTATTTCGACGAGAATGACATTCAATCATTGAGCACATTGGCAGAACAGGCAGCTACAGTTCTTCACATCGCCCAACTTTACACAGATGCCGACGAGCTATTTTTGAACACCATCAAAGCCTTAGTAGCTGCTATCGATGCCAAAGATCCCTACACCGAAGGTCACTCTCAACGCGTGAGCGATTTCAGCGTAGCTGTGGCCGAACAGCTCAACTTATCACCGGAGGTACGGCATTGCATCCGCATTGGTGCGCTCCTGCACGATATCGGCAAGATTGGTGTTCCGGATTCTATCCTTTCTAAACCCGAACGCCTCTCACCCGAAGAATATGCTGAGGTAAAGAAACACCCTACAATTGGTGCTCAGATCATCAAAGAGGTGCGCTTGCTTCAGGACGAACTCCCGGCACTCTCTCAGCACCATGAACGTATGGATGGCAATGGGTACCCCCTTGGAATAAAGGGGGATCAGATTTCACCCATCGCCCGGATCGTTGCTGTGGCAGATGTATTTGATGCTGTAACATCCAAACGGCCATATCGAGATGCCATGGATGTTGAAACTGCATTAGAGATTTTGCGTGAAGAAGCCGGGGATCACCTGGATGAGCAATATGTTGATGCTTTTCTTGAAGCGTTCAAGCAGGGCAAGATCAAGCCCCAAAAAATAAAACCAAGCTAAGTTACAGGAGAATCAACTCTTGCAGGTTGGGTTGATTGGCACTTTTTGGGGGGATCTACAATCCAAAAAATTACCTTAAAAGGAAATCTCGTGTTTACATCACTTCCCAAGAATGCCCTAGATCTACTAGATTGGTCGTGGGATCAATATCAGCCTTTTGCTGATGATCTTCTCAAGAGATCGTTAAACGAGGAAAATATCACGCAGTATTTAGCTGATTGGTCACGCCTATTGGAATTTTGGGAAGAGACGGAAGCCCGGCTATATATCGACACTGCCCTAGATACAAGCGACAAATCGGCACAAAAACGTTTCGAAACATTTTTAGAGGACGTCTATCCCCAATCAAAGGCCGTCGACCAAAAGATCAAAGAGAAGTTCCTGGACAGCGAAATAGAGACAGTAGGATTTGATATTCCCTTGCGCAACTTGCGTATTCAAGCTGCTCTTTTCCGAGAGGCGAACCTTGAATTGTTGACTACAGAAAAGAAGCTTAGCAACGAATACGATAAGCTGATTGGTGCGCAAACAGTTATATGGGAAGGGGAAGAAAAAACCATTGCTCAACTGCAACCCATTTTCCAGGAATCTGACCGAGGTGTGCGAGAAAAAGCATGGAGGTTGGCCAGTGAGCGTCAACTAGCAGACCGGGAAGCGATTAACGAATTGTGGGGCAAATATATACCGCTGCGAGTTCAAATCGCTGCCAACGCCGACCTGCCTGACTACAGAACCTATCGGTGGAGGCACTTGCTGCGCTTCGCCTACTCTCCCAAGGATTGCGTAACATTCCAGAATGCCATCGAAGAAGTAGTGGTTCCCGCCGCTGAACGAATTTATCAGCGTCGTAAAGAGCGTTTGGGTGTTGACGCCCTACGCCCCTGGGACTTGACCGTTGATCCTCTCGATCGTCAACCACTGCGCCCCTTTGAAGATGTCGCCAAGCTGGAAAAAGTTGCTGCGGTTATCTTCAACAAGGTTGATCCTCAACTTGGAGAATATTTCGCCTACATGCAGAGGGAAAATCTACTTGATACTGCTAATCGAAAAGGCAAAGCACCTGGAGCATTTTGTTATCCCCTGGTAGCAACACGCAAACCTTTCCTCTTTCAGAATTCAGTTGGTTTGCACGATGACGTTCAAACTATCCTTCACGAAGCCGGGCATGCTTTTCATGTCTTCGAATGCGCCAATATTCCATACTTCCAGCAACTTGAAGTTCCCATGGAATTCGCTGAAGTTGCCAGTATGGCTATGGAATTGTTAGCCGCGCCGTATCTCACCAAAGCTGAGGGTGGTTTCTATTCTGAAAAGGATGCCGCTCGGGCGCGTATCGAACACTTGGAGGAGACCATCACTTTTTGGCCCTATATGGCGGTTGTCGACGCATTCCAACACTGGGTTTATGAAAACCCTGAAAAAGCCGCACTCCCCACCAAATGTGACGCCAAATGGTCCGAATTGTGGGATCGCTTCATGAAAGGTATCGAATATTCCGGCCTGGAAGACTCAAAAGTCACTGGGTGGCAGCGCAAATTGCACATTCATCAAGAGCCCTTTTATTACGTGGAATATGGTCTTGCACAACTTGGGGCGATACAAATCTGGGCAAATGCCCTCGAAGATCAGGAGAGGGTGGTGGCGAGCTATCGCAAAGCCCTGGCTCTGGGCGGCACCATCACTTTGCCAGAACTGTATGCTACTGCAGGTGCCAAGTTCGCCTTCGATGATCAAACCCTAGGCCAAGCTGTGGATTTGATAGAAACCACAATTCTAAAGTTAGAAGCTGTTTAATACCTTTCTGTCTCCTGGAATAACCAAAATGAGTCATCCCAAATTTAATCTTATCCAAAATTGGTGTGTGATTTGTTATCAATTGCCCCCACCATTTTCCCTCCCCCGATTGTCAGGGGAGGGAAAATGGTGAAAAAATAGGTGCGTGCGGCGCTTTGCGCCAGCACGTACCTATTTTTTTACAAATCCCCCCTTCCCCAATTCCGATTCTATGGAGAAGGGGGGATGGGGACAACCAGGCATGACACGCCTCGAATATTAAATTCGAAGCGAGTCATGTTATTGGATTAGATCTACCTTAATTGGCTCTTCCCTTGAAATAATAATTTTGCGAGCTTTCTCCAGATAAGCTAGGTTTTCATCGGTAAGATTTTCTACATCCCAAATCTGGTAACAGAAAGAATATAAAATTATGCGCTGCAGTAAAAGGAAATCAGGAATGAATTTCAGCCATTCATTGGAGAGATCCCGAATTCTACGATAGCCTTTTACCAAGTGCATGAAAAAGATTTGGTTGAATTCATCTATATCTTCTCCTTCATAGCTGGCTCCGGCATAATACAGCGAAACCGCCAAATCCTTGATAAACCAACCGTATTCACTACTATCGAAATCAAAAACGGTTATTTTGCCTTGATCGACATTGAAATTCCACTGGGTCAGGTCCGCATGCGTAAGGCCATAAGTATCGGGCGATCTCGGCAAAGCATGTAATTTTTCTAGGTGTGTGCGGGCAGCTTCAAACACCTGCACTTGATCAGCGGGGATGAATTTTTCCAACGCCAACACATCATATTGATACCACTGTGGCCGCTGAATACTTAACCTAGGAGCCTGGTATTGAGCATGGTTGTGAATTTGCGCCATAACCTGGCCCCATTCTTCAAATAGAGTTGGGTTCCAGAATTTTGTCATTGCTTTTGGATCTTCATCAAGCCACACACCAGGGGCATAACCAAACATAGCCGCGCTGAAGTAGGTATTACTTGGCTCATGGGGAATGATTTCTGTGAAGTACCCAGCTAGTGATGGTTCAGCTGGAGCAACGCTAATTCCATGAGAAGCCATGTCATTAACCCAAGTCATCTCGCCTTGAATATGCTCAATAGGCCTGTGGATGCTGTGGGTCAACCGCAAAATGTGTTTTTGGGCATCTCTTTCGCAAGCAAAAACGAAGTTCTCAAAGCCTTCTAACGCAACCAGGGATTCAGGATCAATCCCAAACCGCCGGGCTGCTTCAAGTTTTAGGGAATCATTGTAGATTTTTTCGGTTTCCTTGCGCATAAGTTTCTCGCAATTACAAGTTCACCACTTTTTGATCCACTGCTCTAATTTGTCATGAGCAGACGAAAGCGTTGATGAGTACAACGAATTTGCACCTGGCTCAAAACCACCCACAAATGCTCTTTTAGCACCCAAACTCTGTGCTCGACGTAAGCCTTCGGTAATCGTCGCTCTGGCCAGTCCTCGGCGAAGATGCTCGGGCACAGTGGCAACCGGCTCGATCATTACCGTACGGGTAACATCGTCATACCAGAAAGTGCTGAAAGAGGGGATATTACCATCAGGCGCCACCGCTACAATGTCCAAATCCCTTCGATAAAGAGGGCAACGCTGAATATCAAGATACCATTCCCAACCTTGATAATCTTCATCGGGCTCATCAGGATGGAATCCGCGCCAGGATGCCCAACTGCGTGCGGGGAGTTCATCGATATCTCCTAATGAACGGACATTGTACCCAGCAGGAATCGAGGTTTCAGAGATGGGAGCATC
>CAYQQX010000045.1:0-29498 GCA_964419495.1 uncultured Anaerolineales bacterium | reverse complement strand
TAGGTTATCAACATCGACAATTTTTTGTCGATAGAAGTGCTGTTAGTGCCTAAAGCGTTATATGAATTTATTGAAGGTTTAGTGATCCAGGCTTGTTCAGCCGGGCGCGTCTGGCAAATGCTGGGTGGCTGCCGCGCTTTCTGAGCCATCACCGGTTTGCGGGAACTGAGATTGCCGCAATTACTTTGGGTCGCACGGTAAATTTTCGCAAGGCAGAGTTTTATAATCCCCACACTTTGCGCGGGTTGGCACTTTTGGCGCATGAGCTAAAGCATGTTACGGAGGGATCCAGCCCTTGATTTGGGGATACCCAAATACTGAGTTTATACAAATTGGTCTGAAAATCTCGAACCGCCCCGGAATGAATTCCAGGGCTACATAATAGCACCGGATGAATCCGGTTAGGTCGCTTTGCTTCCAAGCCCGATCGCCACGCTGGCCACAGGCCCACCTTTGGTGTGCGGCCCTTCGGGCAGGCATGCCGGCCGCAGGCCCGTCTTGGACGCCGGCAATCGGGCGTTGTTCGTCAGCACGGGGAATTCATTCCCGTGCGTGGCTTCAATTATTATTGATGTTACGCAGATGGAAAGGGTATTTTGGAGAACGCCCCCTCAGCACCCCAACGCCGTAGGCGCGCCTTTGGCGCTGGGAGGAGATATCCAAGATTCCCCCCAAGGCTTGCCCTGAGTGATATCGAAGGGTTAGGGGGGCAACTGCATAACTCCTATGTTAAATGACTGAGGAAACTCTAGGATGGTAAGGGTTAAGCCAACTGCAATACTGAAAAGAAATGAAAGATGCTGCCACCCATGACGAACAAGTGCCAGATGGCGTGGCTGTAGGGCAATTTGCGCCAGCGATAGAAGATGACGCCTGCGGTATAAAAGACCCCACCAATAATCAAAAAGGTCAGGCTCAGCCCTCCGATTTGCTGCATCATCTGGTTGAACATGACGATGGCGAACCAACCCATGGCAATATACAACCAGACCGAAGGTTTCACAAAGCGTTTGGTAAAGCCGACCTTAAGGATCAGGCCCAGTAGTGCCAAACCCCAGACAATCCCAAAGATACTCCAGCCAAAGGGGCCGCGCAGTTTAGTCAAAAGGAAGGGGGTGTATGTTCCTGCAATCAAGAAGAAGATGGCTGCGTGATCCAAGCGCTGCAGGACGGCATTCCACGAAAAACGGGGCGTGCTGTGGTAAATTGTCGATGCCAGGTACAGCAAGATCAGGCAAACGCCAAAGACGATGAAACTGACCATGTGCCAGGCGTCTCCGCGGTTGGCGGCGCGGATGATCAGGATCACTAAACCTGCGATGCTCAGGCCAATCCCGATGGCGTGAGTGACGCTGTTGGCGATCACCTCGCCAAAAGAAAATGATCTTGCAATCGAATCTGTTTTGTAGCGCATGAAATCTCCTATAGTGCACCCTATTCAGGGCGAAGTTACGTAAATCGTACTGTGATCGTCCTCAGTTTGCCTGAAAGTTAGCTAACAATTACCTACAAATGCGCTGATTCTTGTGCTCATTGGTTGGAATAATGCGCAAAAAGCCTGTGCTATGATGATCTCTCACGAAACAGAGAGAATAAAAGCTGTTTATCTATTGAACATGGGAGTATTTAGGGTCGGTTTCGGTGATTGAGAGGGCTGAAGACAAGATTTATTAGAACGCAGATGGACGCGGATTATACGGATAAACGCTGATATTTTTATATTTATCCGCTTTCAATAATCTCCAAAATCTTCCCACAAAGTTTGCTCCATGGCCCCCAATAGCAGGTCGGCATCTTCGATAGAGAAAGGCATTGGCGGGCGGATCTTGATCACGTTGTGATAAGGCCCATCAGTGCCCAGCAGTACGCCCATCTCGCGCATGCGATTGGTGATGAAGGCAGCTTGTTCGGCAGCTGGTTCGAGAGTTTCTGGATGTTGAATCAACTCCATGCCCAGGAACAGCCCAGACCCCCGTATGTCTCCGACAAGGGGATATTCGACCTCAAAACGGCGTAATCCTGCAATTAAGTAATTCCCCACATGCAGGGCATGATCCTGTAAATTTTCCTCCAGAACGACATCTAAGACTGCAATGCCGATGGCACACGAGACGGTGTTGCCGCCAAAGGTGCTGAAGAATTCCATACCATTATCGAAGGCCGCGGCGATTTCCGGACGGGTGATCACTACACCAATGGGATGACCATTTCCAATGGGCTTGCCCAGCACAACGATATCGGGTATAACGCCGTGGGCCTCGAAGGCGTAGAAATGCGTACCGGTGCGGCCATAGCCAGTTTGCACTTCATCGGCGATGCACAGACCGCCTACGGATCGGACGTTATCGTACACCTTGCTAAGATATCCCTCGGGCAAAAAGATCTGCCCGCCTACGCTGGGGCATGTTTCGGCGATCAAGCCAGCCAGTCTTTTCCCACTATGCTGAATCACCTCGATGGCATCTTTGGCATGCTGGGCATATTTTTCAGCGGCTTCAGGGTCATCGGCTTTGTAGGGGCCGCGATATGTGTCTGGGATGGGGATAGTGTGCACCCAGGATGGCGCGCCGCTGCCCCCAGGGCCAGCGTGTTTGTAAGGGCTGATGTCGATCAGCGAAGTGGTATGCCCGTGATAAGCGCTCTCCATGACGAGCATATCCTTCGCCTCAGTGTAGGCATGCGCCAGGCGCATAGCCAGCTCGTTAGCCTCGCTGCCGGAGTTGACGAAGAAGCATACACCCAATGGTTCGGGCAGTGTGGCGATGATCTTTTCAGCATATCGATGGAGATTGTCATGCAGGTAGCGGGTGTTGGTGTTGAGCACGCCTATCTGGGCACGCCCGGCCGCCACGACGCGCGGGTGGCAGTGCCCTACATGGGGCACGTTATTGTAGGCATCGAGGTAGCGCCGCCCGGTTTCGTCGAAGAGATATTGTTTCCAGCCGCGCACGATCTTGAGCGGCTCGTTGTAACCGATGCTCAGGTTGCGGCCGATCAATTTGCGGCGTGCGGCCAGGGTTTGCGCTTTGCTGGGCAGGGGTTTGGGGAGTTTGTCTTCAGGGATTCGTAAGATCAAGTTGGGATCGGGTGAGAGGGCTTTCCAGATCTCACGCTGGCTGACGCGACAGACACCGGGGAAATCGCTTCCCAGATCGAGCAGGTCGGTGATGATCTGGAAATGCAGGTGCGGGGTCCAGCCGCCGTTAATATCAGCCGAACCGATTTCGCCGATCTTATCCCCAGCGGCAATCTTTTGCCCGATCATCACTTCCGTTAGCGAAGCCTGGCTGAGATGGCCGTACAATGTGTAGAATGGCGTGCCATCATCTGTTTGGTGCTCAAGGATGATCACTGGACCATAATCCTGGGGGGCAGCGTTATTTTGAGAAGCATATGCCTTTCCGCTTAATGGGGCGTACACTGTAGTACCTGGATGTGCGAAGAGGTCGATGCCCAGGTGGATGGTACGGTGTTCGTCGGTCAGCTTATCTCCAATGTTGAAGGCTGATGTCGTGTAGAGCAGTTGCGCTTCGTCATACTGACCGATACCGACACGGACTCGCGCATTTTCGAGCTGGTCGAACAGATGGGGTGTGAGGGTGGATTCTGCCAGTGATGCATCATCTGCCCCCAGCTGCGGACTAGATATGCCCAGATCAAACACGACCAACGGCTCTGTGGTCAAGTCTATATCTACGATTGGAGCAACTTTAACATCTGCGCCAAGCCATTGAATCACTCTCCCGGTTTGTGGGAGCGGTGCTAACCCGCAGGCCTGGCGGAAAGTGGCTTCTGCAAAACGGGGGTGGATTTCGGCCAGCTTGGGTAGGGTTTTGTGGATGGCAGCTTGACTGATTGAAAGATAGGCATCATCGGGCCGCTGCTGAGTCTGGTATGCGGCAAGACATATGCTCATACACAGCCGCATGCTCACTAACCCGAACAGTGATGCGATCTCATTTTCGTGGAGAGGATTTTCCTGATGATAACCTTTTACTAAATGTCCGGCGATCGCTAAGGGGTGGGGCTTTTCCAGGACAGCATAGGCGAGGGCAACGGCCAGTTCGGTGACGGTATAGCTGTGGACCATATCGCCAAAGTCGATCACGCCCACAACCTGTTGGTTACGTGAGTAAAGATCGTCCCCGTCCCCGACGATGACATTGTAATCATTGGCATCATTGTGAATGGTGCTCTTTCGCAGACCAGGTAGCAAGGGGAGAACAGTTTGTCGGAAATCCTTGGTGAACTTGTTAACCAGCTTGCGGGATTCATGATGGATGATTAATGATTGGTATTCACTCACTATTTCTAGCGCGTTTCCCAAATCCCAATGGAAGTCACGGTGGATGGCAGGGTGGTCGAAACTTGCCAGAGCTCGATCTAACCGCCCCAAATAGGAACCCAAATTATTAAAAAGTTGTTGGGAATGCCTGCGTACTTCAGCATATGGTGTTCCAAGTAAGTAACTGACCAAACGCACTGCGTGGGTTTCCCCGGTCGAAGATTGAATTTCGCTGATACTCTTTCCAGAATTGCTGTGGATAACCTGTGGACAAGTTACCCCATGCTGGTCGAGATGGATCATAGCCAGGTTTTGCGCTTCAAGAAGAGCGATCTCTTCGGTGGCATTGGCGATCTTGAGTACGTACTTGTCACCGGTTTCGGAGTGCAACAAGAAATTTTGATCGCGCTCGCTGGGTAGGGGGGTCAACCCGCCTTGGATTCCAAAAATGTCCTGGGCAAATTGCTGGGCTTTATCTGTATTGAATTGAGGGGTATGGTCGAGTATGGCCATTTCTTATAAATCGTTGGGGAGATTTTTCCCACAATAGGCATGACGCTCTTGCGGGCCTAAGGCCGAAACACAAAGGATATGCATTTTTGGTGATCTTCGTGTTCTTCGTGGATGGATTTTTTGAGTGAATCAGGGATTTATCAGGATTAATTCGCGCTGTGGCACAGAGAGATATTCCACACCATTTTCAGTAACAAGCACATTTTCCTCTAGACCAATGTAGCCATAACCTTCAACCATCAATCCAGGTTCAATGGTGTAGACATGACCTACCTCGACTTTCTGGAAGGGTGTATCTCCGTATCGTTCCCAGGTTGGACCTAACAGAGCGCCGCCGTCGTGGGCAACGCGACCCAGTTGGTGGCCAGTGGCGTATTTGTATTCTGGGTAGCCAGCGCCGGTGACCACGTTTCGAGCGGCGGCATCGACTTCTTGTCCAGAAGTGCCGGGTTTGAGGGCTTCGATGGCAGCATCGATGGCTTTTAGCACGGTCTTTAAGCCGCGCTGAACTTCTTTGGGTGGTTCGGTTTCCCCGGGTCGCAGCACATAGCCCATGCGTTGGATGTCTGAGCAGTAGTCGTTCTGCTTGACGCCGAAGTCGAAGTGCAGTAAATGCCCGGGCTCGATGACCAGGTCAGTGGGGCCGCCGTGTCCGACAGGGGAGTCTGGACCGCTGTTGAAGGCGGGGCAGTGATCGTAGCTCCAGGCTGTACTTACTTTGTATTCATCCAGAAGGTTGTGCATGAATCCGCCGACTTGCACCTCGGTCATGCCAGGATGTAGGTAGCCGAAGGTGCGCTGGTAGATCTCCTCGGTAACAGTAATTGCCTCTCGGATATGATCCACCTCTGAAGGAGTCTTGCGGCCGCGCAAGGCGTTGATGATCCCCTCAGCAGACGTCAATCGATCAGCGAAAGGTGTTCCGTCCAGATAACCAGTCAGGATTTCATAGAGTCCGTGTGTCAAGCCATCGGCGTGGACGTTGTTCTTGGATGTGTTGATGGCGATCTGTTGAGGGTTTAGTCGTTCTAATGTCTCCAGCAGAATTGGCTGGACGGATTGGTCATAGAACAATACTGGGTCATATACACCGAGGCGTTTGACAGCCTCGGCTTCGAAGCGCCCGACGATGGCCAGGCGCGCGCCCTTTTGGGTGAAGATCAAAGCGCTGGGCCAGGTCAAATCTTCAGGGCCGAAGATGAAATCTAGGATGGGGTCGCGTACGCCCGATGTCTCGCGCACGAAGGTCAGCCAAAGGTCGATCTCTAACTCTTTGAGAATATGGCTGGCCTGATTGGTTTTTTCTTGGATGATGCTCATAGATTGTTTTCTCCAAATACAAAGAGATCCCGGATGGATTGACGGTTGTAGTTGTAGCGGATGGCTTCGCCGAAAATGTGGCCCACGGAAAGGATCTTTAATTTGGGGTGGAGCTTTTCGTGGGGAACAGGGACGGTGTCGGTAGTGACCACTTCTTTGATTTCAGGAACGGCGACGAGTTTTTCTAGCCCGTCTCTGACAAAGACGCCGTGTGTACAGGCAATCCAAATCTCTTGGATGCCTTCTTTGACCAGGTGTTTGCTGAGCTCCAGGATGGTGCCGCCGGTGGAGATTTCATCGTCATAGATCAGGGCTTTCTTCATACCACTGAGCTGTGCGCCGACCATGCCGCGGAAACGCACCTCGGTATCGGAGACACGTTCTTTGTTCCCTGCAGTTACGGGCAATCCGAGATCGTCTGCAAAGCGCGCCGCGGACTTGGCCTGTCCCATGTCGCCGGCGACAATGATCGTATCGGAGATATCTTTTGTTTTGAAGTGCCGCTTGAAGACCGGACGGCTGGTGAGAGGGTCAGCGGGCATGGGGAAGAAACCGTGCACTTGGGGAGAATGCAGCATCATGGTCATCACATGCGTGGCAACAGCAGTGTATAACAGGTCGGCAACTAGCCGCGCAGTGATAGATATGCGCGGGGCATCTTTCTTGTCGGAGCGGGCGAAAGAAAAGTAAGGAATTATGGCATGGATCTCGCGCGCAGAGGCTGCCTTGGCAATATCCAGCATCATTAGCAGTTCAACAAGATGATCGTTGACTGGCGGATTGAGCGATTGAACGATATAGACATTGCGCGATCGCACGCTCTCACCCAACTGAATATAAAGGTTATCATTGCTGAAGCGGCTGATATGCGTTTCTTCCAAATTCACCCCCAAATGTTTGGCAATATCCGCTGCTAATTTAGGATGAGAGCTGCCGCTGAAGAAACGCACTTCTGAAGAGTCAAGAGTTTTCACAATCATTCCTTTCAATTTTCCTAATGATTTTGAAGAAAAAACTATCGAATGTGGTAATTGTAACAAATGATAATAATTACTGTCCGCGCCAGTCAAATTCCCTTAGTCCTTGCTTTAGTAAATCCATATTTTGCTCAAAAGACTGGAATGAAAAATCGTTGCTTGCCTGCACCTCATCAACTATCTGGCGCGATTTCTCTGGTAAGGCTTCATATATTGCCTTGGGGTCATCGATAAAGATTGGGATTATATTGGTGATCTCGCCACCTGTTTTGATGATTTCTGATACCAGTTCAAGCTCCCTTTGTTGCTGCACAGTTGGAACAGACGCGACACTGAGTAAAACCAGCACTGCGCCTTGTTTGGATGCATTTGAGAATTCTTCAAATCGCTGATCCCAATCACCTTCAGGGAACATTTCAAGATTGGTGAAGACGCCAAAATCCATTTCGCGCAGATCGGCTTTAACACGCTCTGCAATTTCCACGTCAGGTTGGGTGTAGGATAAGAACACTGTGGCCTTCTTGGTCAGATAGGATAATTCCTCTTCCAAATTGACATTGGGATCGTCGAGATCGATTTCTTGGTATGTCTTTTCTGGATACTCTTTGATCGTCTCAACTTCCTCTTGCACCCAACGAGAATTCCTGGCGTTCTCACTGTCGCAGAGAATGAATCAGGAGCGCGCTTCAATTTCACGGGTGATGAGATCGTCGATCTCATCATCGTTATTCAAACATTTGAGGAAGAACATTAACGGGTTGTGTCCCTGAACCTCGAGTATATTGCGAACTTCACGTACTTTTTCGAAATCGTTATGGGAGTGGGAGAGGAAAATCCAAGAACCTTCAGACATAATTCAACTCCAATGATAGCTCAATTACTTCTAAAGCAAACCAGGTAGTGATGAATTTTCACATGTTTGCTAGGGCGAATAAAAAATTGAAGCCGCTCATTTCTTGAGCGAAATCACCAAAAATCAACACGGCCTAATCATAACAGGGATTCACGTTTGAACTCAGAATTTTAGGAATGGTCAACAGGATGTTGAACACTGAATTTTCAAAATGAAGCCAGGAATACATGAATTATCTTCTCGTCTTCCTGGTCTCCTCATGGAAAAATACGGTTTCGGTCAATTGTGTTCAAAATGGTTCTGACCATCACATTGAATTCAGAATAATGTATTGTTTTAATGTTGGAAAATTTGCTTGAATAAATAAGCACTCCCTATTCATGCCTGCTACCCCCCATTTTAAAACTTACGTATTTTGAGATCTTAGATATTGCCTTTTAATCGAGCGATTTCCTCGTTTAGATCCCGAATCCGATGGGACATCGTTTCGACGATGCGGAGCGCCAGTGAAGGGTCTGAATGAACTCTTTTCAGAAAATTCTTTTTATCAATGGTCAGTAGCACAGCCTGCCCCAAAGCTAGAACAGTTGCTGAACGGACTTCGCGATCAACAAGCGCCATTTCACCGATTATTTCACCATCTCCTTTAACAGCAAGGCGAACTTGAGTACCATCCTTTTCAGTTAGAATTTCTACCTGGCCCTGTTGGATCACGTACATACAATCTCCCACTTCTCCTTGTTGGATAATCACCTCACTATCGTAATAAATCTTTCCCAAACTCCCGGTATCCTTCATCAGAATCTCCTTCTTGTAATAAGTAAATCGAGGCTGGACTTTCTACATGAAATGGTTATTTTCTGCTGTTACTTTTTGCGCGGAGTCCACAAAGGCATTGTGATAATTGAGACAACATTATCCCATATGAAGCGGAAAATAATAGCAGGATGAAAAGTTCGCAAGAAAATTTCTTGATAACGCGCACTTCCTGTAAAAGTATCCCATAGGACAGAACTCATTCTTCTTTTACTACCTTTTAGCTGCTGTTCACTAGAAACCATGCGCAACAATGCCTGGCGTGAAAACTTTCTTTGTTGGATCTGCTGCGTAATTAGGAATACGATTTTCCCGATGCGATTGTCCGTGCTGATACGTTGACATTGTGGCCAATAGTGATTTTCGAAATCTTTAGCAGTTACTCCCTGGAAGATTGCTGTTGATGCTGCGGCTTTCGATGTGCAGTAGGCTGCGCCGATGCCGTCCTTGTAAAGGCGCGTTACTCCTGAATCGCCAATAAAAACAATTCGGTCAGCAAACGGTCGAGCCGACCCTTTTACGCTAATCCGAGGTGAACACTGGCACGAACCCTTGGACAAATCTAAATCTGGGGGCATCTGACTTACTACTTCCGGCGAATCTAAGAATTCCTCAATTAATTCTTTATCGATCTCATCACCAAGCAAACACAAAGATGCATAATCCCCTTTCGGAATAATTGCCGCAAATTCAAGCTTGGGGATTTCAAGAAGGAAAACGTGCATAGAATTGCCAAAATACTCATCAACTTTCTCTTCACCCAAATAGAATTCTCGGATAAAAGTTTTCGTGGTTTGGGGAGGTTCATACTCAATCTCTAGATTTTGAAAGAGTTTGAGCGCATTAGAATTGACCCCAACGGAAACTGCCAACAAGTCGTAAGTTTTAGGCTCACTTCCTCGGACAGAAACTTGAGGTTGTCGATTATCCCAATTTACGGCACTAACACGTTTTGAGATTATGTTGGCACCTTTTTCAACGGCCAGTGATTGTAAGTGTCCGTCGAAGCTGCCCCATTTAATTTCCTTTAAATCCCGAGGGCCTGCTCCACGGTGAACGGCACCGATACGCTTCTCATGCAAAGGTGTCTCGATGCGAACACTACCAACATCCATGTGAAGGACATAGGATTCGATGCCTCGCTGTACAATGGTAGGCGGAAGATTGATTCCGTCAGTTGCTAACATTTGGACAAGAGATTCGGAGATGATCCCCCCACACATATTGCAACCAACTGGACCTGGCTTGGAAAAATCGCGTGGTTCGAAGATGTCCACCTGAATATCTAAGTCCATCATTGTCGCCATATCGAGCAAGAAAATACTAAAAAATGAACCTGCAGGGCCTCCACCAATCACTGCAATTTTTGACCCGTTATCCAGTTCCATTTTTGATGACGCTTGTTCGATTTGTGGCTTTAACATACCAATAAGAGTGGATTCTTCCATAATATATCTCCATGTAAAGTGCTTACTATCTGATATTGACTAAAGTGGTTTGTCTAGTAAAAAAGTAAATTATTGTCATTGTGAAGCCCTGTCGCCAAAGGCGTGCCTGCGGCAAAGGGTTGAAGCAATCTCCTCCTTTAGCCTGGAGACTGCTTTGCTGACCGTAGGCCTGCCTCTGTCATGCTCGCAATGGAACACAGTAAAAATATATATGAGACGGTTCACTAAAGACCTTGTAGATAAATCCTCTGAGACATCCGTGTATGAGTTTTCTTCAGTAGAGTCATAAGAAGTTCAAAATATTTCTCGAAGGATTTTTAGGATAACTTTCGGATTGAGTGTTTGATTTATCACCTTTCGGTAGGATGCATGGGCCGATACCGCATCAAATAAAGCAGATTGGAGCAGTGTGGTTTGCTGTGCAGCGCGCACAATTGGGTCTAATAATCTGGCGCGAGACATTAGAATGGTTAGTAAACGAATGCCACTACCATAGGGTAGGTCGCTAATGATATCCCTGTTTGCACGGCGATATTGCTTGTGAAAGGCTTGATAAGATATTCCATGCTGCAATATGGTTTGGGCAGCGCGTATGCCAGTTTGTACAGCTGAAGTTACCCCTTTTCCCTTGAAAGCACGCACTAGTCCAGCTGCATCGCCAACCATGACATAACGGTCCCCATAATATCCACGAGCCAATGTGCGTGGGAAGCGCCCCATAAAGAAACGTAGATCATTAGGATCGATTGTGCCGGCGTTCTCCAGATTTGGAAGAACAGCACGCACATCTGAACGATTCAAAAATGTGCGCATGAGCGGAACATCAACCGCGTTTCCAGCGATATTGACGGTTAGGTGATTGAGTTTGGGAGTAACTGCGCCAAACTCAATTCGCGGATCAGTGGGCAAAAATGCTTGGATATAAGAGCCGAAAGCATTCATTCCACTGTCGCCAGGGTGATATTTTGTTACAACTGAGCTGAGTGCTTTGGGAGGTTTATATGCTGTCTGTCTTGCAAAAAAAGCTCCGCTTCCCTCATCCAGACCAAAAGCCCCCACCACTACATCTGCTTCGAAGGGCGCACTATCGGTATATACCATTACCCAATCTGAATGAAACTCAAGATCTATTGCCCGGGTTTGTATTACGGGAATGCCGCGTTGTTTCACTTTATCCAGCATAAAGTTATCAAATTGTACCCGCCGTAATGAAAAAGAAGATTTTTCTTTATCCGTCAACGGAATCTGTTCTTCCTTGGTATTCAAGACATACCCATCAACAACCCTTTGGCAAAGGTGGTGTGGAAAAGGCATGTTTAGCTGTTCTTCAAATAATTCTGGCAATGGGGGAGATAGCACGCCAACACATTGGTTGTACTGGCGTTCCTGGTCGAATGTTTTTCCTTCAAGAATCGTGATATTGATCTGGTGGTTCATTTGAGCGGCAAGGGTTTGTAACGCCAGTGCGCAGCCTGTTCCCCCAGGCCCACCACCAATAATCACAACTCGCCCCTTGTTGGGAAGCGGTCCCAGCGTAGGGCTCATGGATTCCTCCTACATGTATCAATATCAATCGATATAGATCCCCCAAAATAAATGCTGTCTCGTATATTCTAACCCAAAAGGACTTCTAAAGATTCGACTTCAGAATAAATGCACTCTATAGTTCTGTGCTTGGGCTATTTGTCGGTTAGCTAAATCTTCCCCATAAATACTCGACGACAAGCCGATCGATAAAGTCGCCTTCACCATTCCAACGATCTTCCAGGTTCTCAATGCTAACTAAAGCCTTCAGTGCATTGCGGGTGGGTTCGTCAAAAACGCCCGTCATTATGTCATGGGTATACCCAGCTGCGCACAGGATCTCCTGTAATTTCGTCGCTACTTCAGATAACGGAATGAGATTATTAGGATCGACAACCCCAAAGTAGAGATGATGCATTTCGAGCAGCTTTTGGAATCGTTTAATTGGCTTGGGATTATCATCAACGAGTAAATCGAGATAACGGTCATTGTTGCCACCGTAGCCCCCATTCTCACGCACTACCAATACACCTGAGGATTGTCTTCCCCGGCTGTCGCCGCCAGCCACCTGCCCGGCTCTCAACGTTTCTACCCACCAGTCGGCGAGTTCACCATCCTGCCCACGTACCTGCTCGAATCGCTCTGCCATCGCTTCAACGGTACCTGGAACAAGAAAATTGCCTTGGTAGGCATAACCTTCACCTATAATATGACCAGACCATTTGGGCCATACGTCAGGTTGGCACGAGCTTGGGTGGCGATTGCGCCTGCTCCGGCTCGTGCCCACGAGACGACGCTGGCCACCGCCAGGAACTTCGATTGCACGGCAACGCCCCACTCACCGCGTTTTGGGTCATAAACAATAATCGAAAAGGTGGCAATAGGCTTCATCTCAACCCAATTGTCCGATGAGCGCTTCGATCTGCTGGTGATGGAAGGCTTCGTGCCCGGCATAGCCCTCGAACCACTCCAACCCGTTCATTTCACGCAGGTAGATTTCATCAATAGCCAGGTGCATGAAAACTTCGCCCAAAGACCATGCATCTTCATCTTTGCCATTTTCCGGTTTCCAATTGAGTTGTTCCTGAGAGAATTCACTCAAATATGCAAGGGTTTTCTCCCGAACATCTTCTATTTATTGAAATACTTCTTGTGGATTTTTCATCGGCTTCTTCCTGTATAGCTATTCTTGATGTTTTTTATTCTACTTTATTCCCGTATAATCTTCTCATGGCTGAAAATGACTTAGACCTGGAGAACGGGCATGCAAGAGAATATAAAATACGACATTATTATTGTTGGTGGGGGTTCGGCTGGTTGTGTTTTGGCCAACCGCTTGAGCGCGGATGAAGAATGTGCTGTACTAGTCCTGGAAGCCGGGCGAAGAGATTCTTGGAGGGATATTTTTATTCATATGCCTGCTGCACTGACATATCCGATTGGTAGCAAGCATTATGATTGGTGTTATGAATCAGAGCCAGAGCCATTCATGCATAACCGACGGATATACCAGGGTCGAGGGAAAATCTTAGGGGGATCGAGCAGTATCAACGGTATGATCTTCCAACGCGGAAACCCTCTGGATTACGAGAAATGGGCTGGCGATCCGGGAATGGAAGGTTGGGATTTCGCCCACTGCCTGCCTTATTTCAAGCGGATGGAAAATTGCTTGGCAAGCGGGGAAGATGATTTCCATGGGGTTAATGGCCCCCTTATCCTTGAACGAGGCCCAGCCATGAACCCGCTTTTTCTAGCATTCTTCGAAGCTGTTCAACAAGCCGGGTATTCGTTAACGCATGATATCAATGGGTATCGCCAGGAGGGTTTCAACGCTTTTGATCGAAATGTGTATCGCGGGCGGCGGTTGAGCGCATCACGGGCTTATTTGCATCCGGTCATTGGGCGGCACAATTTGCAGGTTGAAACACGCGCTTTTGTTACCGGAATTCTTTTTGATGGCAAACGAGCAGTAGGTGTTGAAGTCGTTCAAAGGGGACAAGTATATAAAGTTTATGGTGGAGAAATTATTCTCAGCGGCGGGGCGATCAATTCGCCTCAGCTTTTGCAGCTTTCGGGGGTAGGCAATGCATCAGAACTCGATACTCTAGGTATTCAGGTTGTTCATGACCTGCCTGGTGTTGGCGAGAACTTGCAAGACCACTTAGAAGTTTATGTCCAATACGCCTGCTTGCAGCCCGTGTCAGTGTATCCTGCCTTGAAGTGGTACAACAAACCCTGGGTTGGTCTTCAGTGGATACTCTTCAAGAAAGGCCCTGCGGCATCTAACCATTTCGAAGGTGGCGGATTTGTACGCAGCAATGATGACGTAGATTATCCCAATCTGATGTTCCACTTTTTGCCCGTTGCCATCCGGTATGATGGTACTTCACCCAGCGGCGGACACGGCTACCAGGTGCATGTTGGGCCTATGTATTCCGATGCTCGGGGTTCAGTGAAAGTAAAATCCGCGGACCCCACTGTCAAACCAGCATTGCGTTTCAATTATCTCTCCACAGATCAGGATCGCCGTGAGTGGATTGAGGCAATCCGATGTGCCCGCCATATTTTGGAACAGCCCGCCTTTGACCCGTACAATGGCGGAGAAGTCTCACCTGGTCCAGCGGTTGAAACTAAGGAAGAAATCCTAGATTGGGTTGGTAAGGATGGTGAGACGGCTTATCACCCTTCCTGCACTTGCAAGATGGGCACAGATGAAATGGCCGTAGTTGATCCAAATACCATGCGCGTGCACGGCCTGGAAAGGCTGAGAGTAGTAGATTCGTCAGTATTGCCCTATTTGACGAATGCCAATAACTATGCCCCTACAATGATGCTGGCAGAAAAATCGGCCGATTTGATTTTGGGAAATAAGCCCCTAGTCGAGCGCGTTGATTTCTATCGACATAAAAATATATCGCAATAGTATTTCCCAAACAAAGTTTTCTACAATGATCTCCATGATGTTGAGAAGAGTTGTTCTTGAAAATGCTCAAAATATCTGCCAATATGCAGGCCATCCATCAAACCGTGGTGACCTTGTACCGATAGCGGCATCTTGAGCACGCCCGACTCATCCCGCACTTTGCCCCAAGCAATGCGAGGTACTGAGTCCACGGGGCTCAAGTGGATGGGGTGCATCATGCCGGTGAAAGACACCCAAGGCAGATTAGTAGTAAAAAGAAGATCATCTTGCCCCGGCTCATCTTCTAGTGTGGGATTCTTTTTATAATGCTCAATGGCTTGATTGGCTCTTGCACAGAAATCAGAGAAGTCCTTTACGAATGGGATGGTACAGAAACTAAATAACTCTTCTTTTGTAAGGATGGTGATCGAGGGATGCACCACATCGTGTTCGACCACCTTTCCATCTCGAATGCGGTAGCGGAATTCGGTAATTCCATTGGCTACCTTGGAAACCAAATAGGTGACGGCCACTGTAAATGAAATCGAGGCTGATTTCATCGCAGGATAAAAATCGCTCACATCCACATCGGCGCACAGGTTGATGTGGGGGTAATCGAAACCATTATAGATCTCAAAATGTTTTCGCCGTGGCCACGAATCCATATCAATGAATTTATATGTCATGATCCCAATTTTTGTGCTGTGATGGCAAGCAAATATTGGTGTCCCTCATCGGGCACACCGAGCAGTGAAGGATAAAATCGTACAGCTGTGAAATCACACGCTGCAAGTAAGTTTTGGTATCCGTCTTCTGTGTAAGCCTGCATGGTGGAAGAGAAGCGGTTGAGCTGATCCATTTCTAGATCAAGGATGTAATAACGTTGGATGGTAACCTGACTATCATCGATCCAAAAATTTTCTTGCAAATTAATGTGTGGGTTCGGAGCAAACAGCCCTGTTTCAGAACTGTACCAAGATGATGATTGTTCCCCAATCATTTGCACTGCCTCAAAAGTATGTGGCTCCAGCAAAATGATGCCACCTTCTTTCAGGGCGTTATGAGCTTTATTGAGAATGCGCTTGGTATCTTGGGGGCGAAAAACGTTGAACTCACCGAAGATCAGCATAACCAGATCAAACCCCTCTCCGTAATCTGCTTCGCGGATATCCCCAAACGTATACTCACAGGCTAACTTTTTTTCTTTCGCTTCTAATTTGGCATATTCTATCGAAGCTGGAGAGAAATCAATCCCCCAACACTGATGCCCCAATTCAGCCAATCGACTGGTGTAAAACCCAGGACCACAGCCTAAATCGAGGATCTTTGCCGGTTTGCCCGATAAGACATTGTTGTGAATCCAATCGATATGCCCATCAATGACCTCGAAGCGTCGGCTGGCGGCGTCATGTTCCTGAGAGAGATGCTCTTGGAGCATGCGTTGACTGAAACCAGGATCATTCCAGGGGATTTTCTCCCCTTCTGCCCAAGGGTTTGGTGGATATTCACGCTGAACGATTTCTTTTAGATGCAAGTTTCTATATTTCCCAAACGCGAATCTTCTTATCTGCCGCGCCCACAGCCAACCATTTGCCATCGGGTGAGAAATCCATACCGTAGAGCGCTTTGGCACCGGCATCGATCTCTTGCGCTACCTTCCAGGAATCAGCGGACCATAAATGCAATTTGCCCTCGGCACCAGTGACGAAGCGCTTTTCATCGGGGGAAAAATTCACACCTCTGATGCCATATTCTGAGGTATCGATAGTTTGAAGTACTTCCCAAGATTGTGTATCCCAGAGTTTGATCGATTGCTCATATCCAAAGGAAATAAATTGATCTCCATCTTTGATAAAACGCAATCCCCAAATAGCGGTCTGATGTCCGCTCAGTTCTCCAATTTGCTCGCCTTCGGGCAAAGACCAAAGTTTGATCTCATCGCCTAACCCGCTGGTAGCCAAAATCTTCTTGTCGGGGGAAAATGCTACTGAGGAGAGGTTCTTCTTGCTGGCTCGGATGCCAATGACCATTTCTCCACTCAAATTCCAAACCACGGCTCGTCCGCCATAGGAACCGCTGGCGATCCATTGGCCGTCCTCTGAAAATGTAACCGTTGAAACAGTCTTTTTGAGATCTTGCATGCTTTGAAGTAGATTCCCTTCAGGCAATGACCATAATTTGACAGTATGGTCGGTCGAGCTGCTGACCAGGGTTTTTCCATCCGGAGAGAGTGCTAAGTCATTGACACTGTGAGTATGCCCCTCGAGGGTGCGAACATGCTGCCAATCTGGCACTGACCATAACTTTATCAAGTTATCCATCCCAGATGAGATCAAGGTCTTACTATCTGGGGCGAAGCGCATCCCAATGACATAATTACCATGGGCTTCGAAAGTTATTGGTTGGTTAGTCATCGGTTTCTCCTTGGCGATTACGGATAAAATTTATCTTTCAATTCTTCGATCCGGCGCAAGTGATGGCGGTCGTGTTCAACGTGGAAGAGAAGCGTGTCGCAAATGCGCATAGGTTTTTGTAGTCTTGGATGCATTGACACTTTGCCGAACTCTTCTGGCGCTAGTGAATCAAGAAGTTCTATATAGGCCTGGCGCTGTGCTCGAAATTCCTTCAATATCCATTGGATATCCTTGGCGTTAAAGTCGGCTTTGTCGGTGGGATTATCATCAAAACGAGCCGGTCGCAGGGTTTCAAGGTTGTTCTGATAATCCTCTAGACGACCTGTGAACAAAGATTCTACCATCAGAAAATGGCCAACATTTTCCTGAATGGACCAGGAATCTCCGTCTCGTCGAATCAGCACTTCGGTTGGCAGTGAATCCACTAAAGCATCAAGCCGAGATGGAGTTTGACGCAGGAATTGCAAGAACTCTACATATTTCGATGTTGGAAAATCGAAACTGAATGATTTTTCGAGCCAGTTTTCTTTGTGAGACATGAAATCTCCATTCAAACCTCAAAGGTTTCAGAAAGCTATTGAACACAAAAGCGGCTCCTTCACATCTTCTCGTGATTGAAAGGAGCCGCATTCTATGAACTTTTATTCCCCTATCCCTGAAATATCATTTGTCTGGCACGCTCCCACATCAATTGCCTGCGCAGTTTGCTTTCGTTGCTCTCGATGATCTCAGCCAGTTCTGGATCGTCGATATATTCGCGGATATTCTCTACTGCCACCCATTTTCGCTTGCGCTGGTTCTTTTCTTCCCAATTCTTCATCGCATATGAGACTTTCATGAAATAAGTATCAATCTCTTGTATAGCACCATTCTTGGGCTCGAAGGTGTAAAACCCTTTAATACGTGGGTGCAGCTCGCCTAGGACACCAGCTTCTTCCAACGCTTCGATACGTGCAGATTCTGCTGGTCGAATATCAGCCTTAATCGTCCCTTTGGGAACAATCCATAAGGATTCTTTGACAGATTTCGAATCCTTAGATTTGGGGGTTATCAGTAAGAATTGCAGGACGTCGTTCTTAAAGCGATAAGGAACCACTGCGGATTTGCGCACAGGGGGAGGAGGCGCCGGAGCGGGTTTCTGCTTTGTGCTCTTTTTTTTGTCTTTTGCCATAAGACGTTATTTGGAAATTGTTTGCTAATGTTGAGAGATTGTAGCACAGGCGAGATAGTGGAGCAACTTTACAAAGAAAAACGCCCCGAAAAACTGTTTTTTGGGGCGCAATTTCTTCTAATAGTGTTTGATTTTATTCGCCCCAGTTGACCCCGTCTAAAATCTCTTCGAGCGAGATCGTATGGCTGCAGCGTCCGCGCGTTTGGAAGAAGTCGCAGTCACATTGCCACTTATTTTCATTAAACTCAACGACGTGGGGGTTGTTCTTACCATCAAAGGTTACTTTGAATGTATTTACTTGAATGCGGTCACGTTCTTCATTGGCATACTGTTTGGCTTTTTTGATCTTACCTATCATCCCATAGTCCATAGTATTCTCCTAAATCTAAGTTCATTTTTCCTCCGTTTCTCCTGAAACGGAGTGTTCTGAGAGCGAGTGGAATGCGCTCTCAGAACAAAAAAAGCACGCAACTCGCGCGCGTGCTTTGAAGTCAGTATTCAGTTATTCCCTTTTCACTTGAAACTCGCATTATGAGTGAATCACCTCCGGGGATTGCATTCAGTATACGCCGAGTCAAACCCAAAGTCAACAGAACTTGGGGGCTAATTTAGAGCGTGCGGGTTCTATTAGTTATGATGTTTCCTTTTGCGATCTTCTTTGAAGATCAAGCTCAGGAAAATGCTGACCAGGCTGACAATGACACCACCCCAGAAAGCTGCCCAGAAGTTGGCCACCTCGAAGCCGATGCCAAAGTTTGCGCCAATTTGGCCAGCCAAATAGAATAAGAGGGTGTTGATCAGTAGGGTGAATAAACCCAGGGTAAGGAAAATCAAGGGACAGGTTAACAGGGTAAGAAGTGGGCGCAATAAGGCATTCAGCAGGCCAAAGATCAGCGCCAGCCCGAAGATGGCCATCCATTGCGTGTTTTGCGCCTGAATGCCTGGTACAACGTTGATGGCGACATAAAGGGCGATGGCATTGATCACCCAGCGAATAAAGAAACGGTTCATAGTTTTCACCTTTTTAGATGTGAATCACGAATAGATACGAATTCCACGAATGACTTCACTGCAAAAAACTACCAGACGATGGCTTCCGCCGGAATATATGGGGGTGGTTGCGACGCAACCACCCCCATATATTCCGGCGGGAAACTCACTTGGTGGCTTTTTGCAGTAGAGTCACGAATGATGTTTATTTGCAAGTTATTCTATTATACGAATTATTCTTCAATTCGTTTCATCTGTTTATTGAGTTCAATCGCTACACATCAGGTATTTATGTACGTAGTAGGGCACAAGAGTGCCCAATTCAGTTTATATTGCACTAGTGTGCATTTGTTCAAAACCTTAAACATCTAAGTTAGGTTTTCTGCGAAGCCAACTTGTGTGCCCAACGTGTGGGCTCTGGCAGGCGATAGCCGCCACCACAGTTCAAGATGATGCGTACCGCTGAAGTCAAATCGAGGCGATGGCCGATGGAGATATACACTGGTTTGACTCCATCACGCGTGCGCACAACCGAGCCCACTGTCTCACCGCGATCAACTAGATCTGTCGTGCTGCCGCGATCCTCGGGCAGCGTCCCATGTTTGCCGACCAAGATCGATTTGGCGCAGCCAATGGCGGGCATATCGAGCAGCACGCCCAAATGACAGGCTAATCCAAAGCGACGCGGGTGGGCAATTCCCTGGCTATCGGTGATGAGGACATCGGGGGTTATGGATAAGCCTTCGAGCGCTTTGAGAATGACAGGGATCTCTCGAAAGGATAGAAGTCCTGGGACATAGGGCATGGACACAGGCAATTCTGCGAGGCTCTGATTGACCAACGCCATTGAAGGATATTGCATAAGGGCAATGGCTGCCCGGGCAGTCGCCTTGTTTTTGGGAAAACCGACGTCTATGCCGGCGACATATTGGATTGTCTCATCTTCCAGGGGTGAGGAGATCACTCTGGTTCTGAGCTGTTCCTGAAGCTGAATGGCATCCTTTGGGGACAAATTCCAGGCATGGGCACGGCGCGCCAACTCAATGTTAAGTCCGTCCATCAATATTCCGTCAGGCTGCCCTTGCGGCGCGCAGCATCTTCGGCCTTACGATACAAGTAATATCCCACAATGCGAACAGAACTACTCAAGGTTTCACTTTCATCCAAATTAGCGTGTGTTGAAATTCAAAACCCACATCGTGGAGTGCGGCCTCGGCGCGTCCGGCAGGGTAGTCTAGTGATAAAGGTCGTCGTAACAAACTTTCCCCTTTGATGAAGGGCATGATCGTATGGATTGCCATCTCTTCAGTTTCCGGGGCAGCTGCCAGCCATAAGTAATCCGCGTGGGCATGGGACGCCTGCCAGGTCAGCACCCCTAAAAGACGGTCTTTTGCGCGCGCCGCCCACTGCCGCACTCGCACTTCGCTGAAAAACCGATATGTCAACCCTAGAAGGCCGGGTCGAATGGCCTGTATATTGAGTGGAAAATGCCAACGCATTGAAACTGGATAATTCTCAAGCAGCCATTCGGTTTGTTGATCCCAGTGACGTGCGCTGCGAATGGTCACTCTTGCTTCAGTTGGAATTACCCCTCGCAGGCATTTGGGATTGACGGTCCAGGTGCTCCTGCGACCTTGGTCCTTGAAACCCATTGCAGAGTAAAGCTCACACGCTCCTGGATTGTCTTCGCGAACTTGCAGCCAGACTTCGGGAATTCTACGCCGGCGTGATTTATCAAGGGCTTCGTTGGTCAGCGCCTTGGCGATACCCCGGCGTCGATAATCTGGATGAACGGAAACATTGGCAATCAGGTTGATACGTCGCCCGCGGTGGAAGAAGGGGATCAGGCTCAAATTACCTAACAGTTGGTCATCTTCTTCCCAAACATAACCAGCCATGGGCAAAGATGCGCGTGTGGCTGTAAGCGCCGCAAATTGTGATGATGCCTGTGCCTTGGCAGTGGCACGCATTTTTTGCAAGTATCGTCGCCCATCAGCAGATAAGGTTTCGGCGAAACAAAGCTCAATCAAATCGGCCGCGGGCATCAAATCGCGGCGTGTGTCAAAGGGGCGCAGATTTTTTTGCTTGCTTGAAAGTAAAGTTGTTGGTATGGCAGCCATAAATCTCTATGAGTTTTGTCGAGTTTAGCACATTCTACCATTGATGAAAGTGTATGCTGATCGGCGACTTGAGTTGCATCTTTAGGGTACAATAACCTCACTATGGATGAGAAACCCATCACCCGGCCATCATCTTTGCGCACTGCTGTCCGTCATCTTTGGCGCCGAATCGTTCCACCTGTCAGCCAGGAACGGCGGGGCGAAGTTCAGGTGCGTTTGCGTGATTCATCCGAGCCGGATTTCAGCTATTTCTTGCTGGTGCTGTTGTCCAGCGTGATTGCAACCTTGGGCCTGTTGATGAACTCTCCGGCGACGATCATTGGGGCGATGTTGGTCGCACCTTTGATGTCGCCAATTATTGGATTGGGGTTGGGTTCTATCCGGGGTGATGATCGCTTGCTGCGCGAAGCTGCCGCGTCACTATTCCGAGGATCGGCGTTGGCTGTTTTGATTGCTACCTTATTGACACTGAACAACCGCCTAATACCCTTTATTCCTTTATTGGCAGAAAATTTACCCAGTGAAGTGATGTCGCGGACCCAACCGACCCCTATGGATTTGGGGGTTGCCATCGCTGGTGGGCTGGCTGCTGCGTTCGCATTAGCAATGCCCAATATCTCGGCAGCTCTGCCGGGTGTGGCAATTGCTACAGCTTTGCTGCCACCCCTGGCCACGGTGGGCATTGGCTTGGCATATCAGCGTTGGGATGTGGCCGGTGGTGCATTCTTATTGTTCATTACGAACAGCGTTGCTATTGCCGCTTCAGCGATGATCGTTTTCTTTGTTCTGGGATTTACGCCGCGCTCTGTCGAAAAGGTGGGGCGTGTGGCTGGACTGCCGCGCAGTATGGTTGTGTTGGTCATTGTGACCGCGTTATTGCTTGCCCCCCTGACTTATACCAGCGTGCAATTTGTGCGCGAGGCCAATTCATCGCGTGATTTGGTGGAACGCAATACGCAGATTCGCAGCATAACATCGCAGGAAGCTTACGAGTTTCATGAAGCCGAAATTACCGAGTGGGATATTGCCGACGAAGAGAATCGGCTGGTCATGGAGATCACTATTCGGACTCCAAACCTCTTGGGATATGCAGAGATGCTGCAGCTGCGTGATGCCGTTGGGGTGCGTCTTCGTGAATCAGATATCTTGTCCGAGGGGCAAGAGTTTCAACTTTTGCTCAACCAATTCCAGGCACAGAGACTTGACCCAAAGATTCCGCCCACAGAGACAAATACTCCACCGCCGACTCATACTTACACCCCGGGGCCAAGCCCTACCTTCACGGCAACGGTGACCCCTGCGCCGACACTGACGCCAACATCTACAGCAACCGCATTACCCACCCATACAGCCACCCTGGTACCAACCTCGACCTTCACCCCTACAACGTACCCCGGTTTTGCAGCAGGGAGCATCTTTCCTGGATTGAAGTTGCGGCAAAGCCCCGGTGGTCCGGAGATTGCCACACTGCGTGAAGGTGATGCATTGATTGTGCTCTATGGTCAGGAAATCGTTGATGGTTTAGTGTGGGTAGAGGTGCAGGATTCTGCTGGGCGTATCGGATGGATTCCGCAGATTTATGTCCTGACGCCGACCTTAACAGCAAACCCATAATTTATAAGTAAATGTTTGAAATATGTAATAGTCAGGAATAGATTGAACAAACGCCAAATGTTTTTTTCTCCTTCTGCCCCCCCGCCCCCCAATTCTGGGGGGCGAATCATAGTTCAGTTCCCCCCAAGGTTGGGGGGTTAGGGGGGCTGATTTGTTCAACCTTCCATTGACTAATTCATATATGTTTGAAATATCTAAAAATGTGTCACTTTGAGCTTCATCCTGAGCGAAATCGAAGGGGAAGCGAAGAGTCTCCTGCCCTCGCCTCTGGCGCGCATGGCGAGGCGCGCTGTTGATGGAATGAGTGGAGATTCTCACCTGCACTTGCAGCGCAGGTGCAAGTGTCACCCCTTCGGGGTTCAGAATGACAGTTGAAAAGAAATATTTTCACATTGCATCAATTTTTCGATCCCCATCCCCAATTCACTAACGCTGATCGAAAAGGGCTGCGCCAGGGGCAGAAGCTTCATCCAATTTCTATACAACGCTTTCATCTAATGAAATATCCAGAGCGCTAAGATTATCATCAAGATGACCTGAAGTGCGCGGCCCAATGATTGCGCTCGTCACTCCCGGCTGCTGCAAAACCCAGGCCAATGCCAGCTGGCTGGTCGAACAGTTGATTTCAGCAGCTAATTCTCTAAGGACATCTACCAAATCATAAACTTTGTCTGAGAGGAAACTGGTTGCCCAATCGCCCCAAGCACTATCTACAGCACGCGTTCCATCTGGGAAAGTTTTGTCTCGGTGGTATTTCCCAGTGAGAATGCCACCCCCAAGGGGAGAATACGGCAAGATAGCGATTCTATATTTTTGGGCAACAGGGACTACCTCATTTTCGATCCTTGTTGCTCATTTTCAATTATTCTTCGGCAGCTAAGATGGCTGCTATCTCATCCATTTGGTCTTGTGTAAGTGGGATAAACTCCATAGCTCCCGCATTTTCTAGAACTTGTTTCACTGTTTTAAACCCAGGTATGGGGATGGTTGCGACCGAAGTGGGCCCAAATCAAGGCCACAGCATTTCAGGCATTTCCAAGAGTATCTAGCGAATTGTAGAATGCCTAATTCTTAGAGAGAGTTTACCAAATGTCAACACGGCCTAATCAATTTTTGATCTTTGCTGTTGGATGTTTATCGAAGATCACCTCCCTCTGACACTTCATAGAGCGTGTTCACAGTTAAATCTAAAAAAGTATCGATCACTCCAGAAGGCCAGTGTATCTCCAGGGAATTGATCAGCAGGGCATCTCCTATGCCAAAGTGGATCAGGGGTTCATTTTGACTCCCGTAGCCGGTATTGCCCAGCACCTGGCGTGTCTGCCAGATGGGTTTCCCGTCCATGATGGTTTCAAGCCGGACCGTGGCGCCGATTGCCGAAGTGCTGGACTGAACGCCATTCAGTGAGATGAATATCCAGTTCCCCGTCTCAGAATTTTGATTGGTATAGAGCACATTATCCTGATTGTTATTCCCCCAATTTGCAACAAAAATATCAAGACGACCATCGTTGTTGTAATCTGCCCAGGCCGTACCTGCAGAAATATGGTTATCATATGTTAGAGCGCCAACGGTTGAGCGAGTGAAGTTGCCCTCCCCATCATTGAGATACAGGAAATTGGTTACATCGCTAATATCCGGCGTGCCATTGGCTACAAAGAGATCCACATCCCCATCATTGTCGAAATCTCCCCAGGTATTTCCTTTTGATGCGCCAATATCGGTCACAAATGGACGTTTAGCAACTTTTTCAAAGCCGCCGAAACCATCATTCAGATAGAGCACATTTGCATCTTGCACATTGGAGACAAACAGGTCGAGGTCGCCATCGTTGTCCACATCAGCCCAGGACATGCCATAGGTATAAGATACCTCGTTGGTAAAATCCCCTTCTGTTTCTCTGGAAAAAGAACCATCGCCATTGTTGGTATAAAAGAAATTCGCTTCATGGGCATTGCCAACATACAGATCGAGATCGGCATCGCCGTCTACGTCAGCCCACCCGCAGGCGCGTGAATCACCACCATTCGTTACAATTTCACCCTCGGCCAGCCTGGTAAAACTTCCGTCCCCCTGATTTGAGAAAAACGAATTATTTTGCCCATCGCGATTGGCGATGAAGACGTCCAGGTCTCCATCGTTGTCAAAGTCAGCCCAACAACTTCCAGTCGATGATCGCTTTTCAGAGACAATCTCACCGTCAGTGATTTGAGTAAAGGTTTCATCTCCATTATTACGGAATAAGAAGTTGGCTTCGTTGCGAATATTGGTAATGAATAGATCAAGGTCACCATCGTTATCGTAATCGACCCAGTTTCCGCTTTCCGAATATGACCTGATTTTGATAATCTCGCTTTCCTCTACGAGCACAAAACTCCCATCACCCTGGTTGCGGTAGAGTAAATTCGTTTGCCCTTGAGAATTAGCGACAAATAGATCTGGATAGCCATCATTATTGTAATCACCCCATGCCATACCACGCGACATCTTGCCACTGCTGATAATCTGTCCTTGAGCAACCCGTACGAATATGTCTTCGGGCGCAGGTGTGGCCTGCGCTGGATTGGAGAGAGTTTGAGGTTGAAAGGAGATCGGTGAGGGGAGCTTGAATGCGGTCAGGGCGAACAAGCACATTGCGACGATGGCCCAACGAAGGAGAGTTTTCCTTTTTCTGGTCAACATATTTTGCCTTCCTTATTAGTTTCTCTTATTATCTCGTCTGAATATAAAAACCATACCAAATTGCCTTTCTACCAGTTCAATTCGGTACATGCTTTTGCAAGGTCCGCATCAATTCATGCGCAGCCTGCTCTGGAAGGGGATATCAAGAAATAGTTTTAGAAATGATTGCTTGTTTGGGAACTTGGATTGCCTCGGCTAACAAACCGCTAAAGCTATCCATTTCGAAAACTTTCCCCCGCCAAAAAAATATCAAATGCGCCATACATCCCGCACGACAATCACTGGCGCCGAAACCGTTCAAAGGTATAGTGCAATTGGGGAGTGCGGCGATAGCTTGACTCCATTGGCACTCGATGGAAACAGAACGCGAGATGAGCTGTTCGTCGGTGATATAGCAGAAGCCGATAACTTCTGTTACTGCTCGTAAGGCATCAATATGCCAATGGGATTTGCCGCCCCCTCTCAAATGACGACCCAGCCTGGAGCGCAGTCCCCCGGACCCGCGGGCTGAGCCGAAATACACATAAATGCCTGGGAAAAAGGAACCTCTCCCCAAACGTCCAATCTGAATTGCTTGCGCAGAAGTCAGGTTCAAAAAGAGGGCGTAACCGCCAGGATCCACTGGTATTTCAACCATAAAAACATATCTTATCCGGGAGCCATTTCTTTGACAAGAAAAGGCCTAGCCCGTATAATTCTGCCTAGTGCTCCAGACCAGAGAGATCATGTTTGTCCTCAGGAGCCTTCAAAAATGAAGAACTTGCACGAGCCTGTCTTGGTATTGAATGCGAATTTTGCGCCCATCAATGTGTGCACTACCAAACGCGCAATCGTCCTGATGCTAACTGGAAAAGCCAGTTTAGTGCTCAATGGACGCGGCTTCATCCAGACTGTTTCGCGCACCTACCCTCGCCCATCGATCATCCGCTTAGGTATGATGATCAAGCGACCCCGGCCAAGCGTAAAACTGAATAAGCGGGAGATTTTTCGGCGAGATAATTACACTTGCCAATACTGTGGCCAACCCAAGAAAAATTTGACTGTTGACCATGTGATCCCGCGCCGGTTGGGAGGTGGACATACCTGGGAGAATCTAGTAACTGCATGTGCAGTGTGCAATCATCAAAAAGGCGGCCGAACGGCTGAACAAGCAGGATTACGGCTACCTACAAAACCCGCCGTTCCATCTTCTTCGGCATTCTATATTTTCGGAAGATACGTTGGACATAATAATGAATGGGTTCCTTTCCTTGAAGGATGGTAATTGTTTTCATTGTGCATAAATGAAAAGCCCCTGGCTGAAATTCTTGCTTCGCCAGGGGCTTCTTATTTGTATCACGAGGTTATAACTGGACTTTCATAAAATCTTCGGCCAAAGTGATATCGCCTTGGAAGGTTTTTCGAGCCTCATTAACCAGATTTTTGGGGTCACCATTGCGAGTGTCATAGTGGATGAGATAAAGGCTTTTCGCACCGGCATTTTGGGCTACTTCTCCAGCATTTAGCGCGGACGAATGACCAGGAGAATCCCCTGTGGCTTCATGGATGAGCACATCTGCACCAGCTGCTAATTCTTCAACCTCTTTACAAGGAGATGTGTCACAAGAGTAAGCCATTATTTTGCCACTTTTGAGCACTTCTACCCTCAACCCCATTGCAGGGATCATGTGCTGCACTGGTGAAGTAAAAATTTGAAATTCTTCGTCCTTCAGGGCCAGGGTCATCCTTTCTGATGGCAAACGATGAAATGCGACTGGGAAGAAATCTGGCCACTCTTGCCAACCAAAGGCATCCATTAAGGTTTCCATTCTATCTAAAGTAGGATGCAGACCATAAATGTTGATCAGCCGCTGGCGTCCCAACAGCCACATGTTCATGAGTAGTAATGGAACAGCCGAAACATGATCAGGATGGAAATGTGTGAGAAACAGATCGGTCAAATGCCTGCAATCTAATCCCGCCTGCTTAAGCCGAACCAATGGATTGCCAACACAATCGACCATAAGGAAGCGTTTCTCGCTGCTTATGGCAAAGTGAGTATTCTCGTGTTTTTCATCAGGTATCGCGTTGGCTGTTCCCAAAAATATGACTTCAACCATGTTATATCTTTTATATCACAGGATTTGTGTAAAGACTTCGGTACTTAAGTACCAGGAAGCGATTTTTTTAGTTGCCAAACATGCGCAATGCAACACTCGGGGTAACAAATACTTCTAAAATTGCTGCACCCAGAAGCAAGGGGATTACTAAAATAAGCATGATCTTGGTCCAATCAGCCAGGGAATACAGTAAGGCTTCACCTATAGTTCGATTTTCCGCTGGAGCAGATAAAGCCGCACCTAAACGCAGAATCGCAGCCCCTGCTAAGGCGATAGCTGGGATTTCTAATATCCCATGCGGGAGAATAAAAGCGGTCAGAAATATTCCCGGTGAGATACCAGCCTGCGCTGCAGTGAATGTGAAATATCCGATGATCATGAATGGCAGCATTAGTATGATAATTCCCATGACGCCAAATGAAAATATCCCAAAAAATGTTGCTAAAGCGATAGTTCGAATGTTGTGCATCCAAACCAGGGGAATACTTTCTAGGGAGAAGAAGCGCAAGGTTTCGAATCCTTCAATTTCTTGGACAAAGCCTTCTTGAAGATTACTGATGTCTAGAAGATCAGGCGGGAGTGCAAAGATTTGTGCCTGTTGCATGCCGACCCATGCTCCCCCTGCGAATGAGGTGACTACTAACAGCAATGGCAGCCATACCCTTTTTAGCGTGCGGATGAATTCTTGACGCAGCCAGGTAGAAATGGAATCCGCACCTCCAACAAAGGCCGCCCAGAAAACTTGCCAACTCCATTTGATGTTCAGCGTGTCCAATTCACGACCTAAAAGCTCCTCGCGGTTGAAGTGAGCAATGCCTGTTCGCACTAATAAGCCCGATATTAGAATTTGCCCAAAGATTGCCCACCAAAGAACATGGTAGCGCGCCCAGAACATGATCATACTCTCGCCGACTAAGAGCATGGCCATAGGTACGATGATGAATGAAGCCAATAAATTTGCTGCCCTGGTGGATGTCGCTTGCGAAGAAATCACCACAGCGCCGCTGACCATCAACAGCGATTGCACAGTGGTTAGGGCGACAACTTGAATGAGCAAAACCGGCTCAGGAGTCCACCCCACCTGACGGTAGACCCCAAATAGATACACGCCAATTCCCAGGTAGCTGGCCAACAGCGGTGGCAGCATCACGGCGATAAGCTTGCCCAGGTATAACTGGAAATCTGTTAGCGGGCTGGATAGTAAAGGCTCAATGCTGCGGCGCTCTTTTTCGCCCACAAAACTTTCCAGGGCGATTACCAGGGATACTGAAATTGGAAAAAATCCGACAACCATCAATAGGAAAGGGATCAGGCGATCCCCTATCACAGCAGCGCCAAATTCCTCTACAAAACTGACTGCTTCCCGAGCGGTGAAGTTCATTAAGGATGGAAAGAATAGCGTTAGCACCAAAATCGGTAATAAAATGCGCCAATCGCGAAATTGATCTCGAACTTCACGCTTGGTAACAATCAACGTCGGGGCAAGTTTAGACCACATCTACCACCTCAACGCTATCAGGTGAATTGACCGCTTGCAGATAAACCTGCTCAAGACTGCGAGGGACTTCCTGCAAGCTTATTACGGGATAGCCTTGCTCGAGCATTATTTTCAACATGAGAGGATTATGTTCTTCAGGATTGGATGTCCGGAAGCGGAGCCACTTATTTCCTTGTGCGCTGACGGTGATCCCTGGCGGAAGTGACTCAGGCCTACCGTTTAGGAGGCGTGCAAAAATAACTTCCCATTTTGAGACGGCTGAACTAATCGGG
>CAYQQX010000044.1:0-29827 GCA_964419495.1 uncultured Anaerolineales bacterium | reverse complement strand
TCTTTTTTGTTGCTCAACGCTTCTGTTTTGCCTGAGTTACTGCAGTAGAGTCCACCATGTATTAGAAAATGGAAAAAATTCCCCCTACGTAGATTGGTTCTATATTCATGATTGGCCGCTGCGCCCTTATTCCAGCGACGATAAGCATCCCCACAATTACGGCGCCTGGTGGCAAATGCCGGCCTTGCCGGAATTGAACACCGACAATCCTGGTGTACGGGATTTGTTTCTTGATGTTGCCAAGTATTGGATCGATTTTGGTATCGACGGCTGGCGTTTGGATGTCCCCGCAGACATCGATGATGACTCATTCTGGCAGGAATTTCGCCGGGTGGTCAAAGCTGCCAATCCAGAAGCGTATATCTGCGGAGAGATCTGGCACGAGGCACAGCGCTGGCTCCAGGGAGACCAGTTCGATTCTGTGATGAACTATATTTTCACCGGCAATGCGTTGAAATTCTTTGGCGCAGAGTCCCTGCGAACCGATTGGCACCATCAAGAGATGTCCATGCAGCCGCTGGATGCTACGGCCTTTGCACGTAATATCAACCACATGATGGGGCTCTACGATTGGCAGATCGATCTGGTGCAGTTGAATTTGTTGGACAGCCACGATATGCCCCGGGCACTGCACCTGCTGGGTGAAGATAAGAATGCCCTGCGGCTGTGCGCCCTGTTCCAAATGACCATGCCCGGCGCACCCTGTATCTACTATGGCGATGAGATTGGCATGTCTGCCGGTGGAGACCCCTTCTGTCGTGAAGCCTTCCCTTGGGACCGAGAAGATGCCTGGGATCAAGACCTGCTGGCGTTTTACAAAGGCGCCATCCGGCTGCGCCACCAGAACCCGGTGTTGAGGACGGGCAATTTCGAACCCCTATACGCCGAAGGCAAAGTGTACGCCTTCCGGCGCGCCTTAGATCGCAGCCGGGCGGTTGTGATCTTCAATGCCGGTGCCGAAGCTGCGCAAGTGGAGCTGGACCTGGGCGCTAAGGATGACGCGCAATACTATCAGGCCTGGACCAACGGCGGCGGAATTCACCCTGTTGAGAATGGGAAATTGCGTGTAGACATCTCCGGTCAGAAAGCACTGGTTCTGCTGCGCTAGCTTCTGCTTAAAAATAATTGACCACAGATGAATAAGATAAACACAGATAATATTCCTTCGCATCCAATTCATCCTATTTATCTGTGGCTGAATTCCAGATATTCGGAAGCAAATAGAGTCTGCTCTTGAAAACCAGGACTTTATACCCAATCTTAATCCTTAGTGGAATGATCTTGATCTCATTGGTGGGATGCGCTGCTCCAAGCGATGATGAATATCTGCGTGAATTGCTCGATCAGGCGGGCGTAATCTATCCCGCTGAAATCCCCACCTTCGACCCGGCGTTGGTGGCGTTGGGCGAAGCCTTATTCTGGGACCCGATCTTGAGCGGCAACCGGGATATGGCCTGCGCCACCTGCCACCATCCCGATTTTGGCACTGGTGACGGCATCCCACTATCTGTGGGAACTGGCGCGGTTGGCTTGGGCCCGGCGCGCCCGCTGGGCGCAGGGCGAGAATTCGTCCCCCGCAACGCCACCGATATCTTTAACCGCGGACTGCCAGAATGGAAGAGCATGTTCTGGGACAGCCGCGTGCAAGTGGTCGAGGGTTTGGGTTTCATTTCGCCAGCTGCTTACCGGCTGCCGGAAGGGCTCGATAGTGTCCTGGCTGTCCAGGCCATGTTCCCTGTGCTTTCGCGCGACGAGATGCGCGGCGACCGCGGCGATATGGATATCTTTGGCCAGCCCAATGAGTTGGCGACCATCAACGACAAATTCGTGGAGGATGTTTGGGCAGCCCTCATGCAGCGGCTGATGGAAATTCTCGAATATAAAGCCATGTTTGCCTCCGCGTTCCCTGAAGTGCCTGCGGATGAGCTGGGCTTTCAGCACGCCGCCAACGCCATTGCGGCCTATGAGGCGCAGGCTTTCACATTCCTGAATAGCCCCTGGGACCGATACCTAGCTGGCGATTATTATGCACTGTCCGATGCCGCCCAACGCGGTGCGCTCTTGTTCTACGGCCAGGCCGGGTGTGTAGATTGTCACAGCGGATTCCTGCTGACCGATCAGCAGCATTACAACATCGGCGTACCGCAGCTGGGGCCGGGGAAGACCGTTCAAGACCCTATCGACCCGGGGTTGCTGCTGGAGAGCGGCGAAATGGCTGACCGCTTCATCTTCCGCACGCCGCCCCTGCGCAATGTCGCTCTGACCGGACCCTATATGCATAACGGCGCCTATGCCGATTTGGCCAGCGTCATTCGGCATCACATCGACCCGGTCTCTTCCCTGCAGCAATATCAGGGCGACAGTTTGCCCGATGAACTGCAGACCAGCGTCCAGGACGATCCAGAATCACTGGAGTCAATTCTTCAATGGTTGTCCCCGGAGGTCTCCGAAAAGGTCAAATTGAGCGATGCGCAGATCGAGGATTTGCTGGTTTTTTTGGAGGCTTTGACCTCTCCGTCGGCGCGGGATCTCCGCCACCTGATCCCAGAATCTGTCCCCAGCGGGCTGCAGGTTGGCGGGTCGTTGAGCCCATAATAGTTGGATATCCTATGAATAAAAGATATATCAGCCAACTCTTGATTATCTTGTCGCTCGCGCTATCTGCGTGTCAGACTTCAGGGTCGGAAGTTGCGCCAGAATCTGTGCAGCCTACCGCCACGCCGATTCCGGTTCAGGCCACTGCGACCCCTGTTCCAACCCAGGAAAATACGCTCTCCGCTGCGGATAAATTCGCTACAGCCATTGCCGCTGATCAGGCCACACAAGCCGCGGGACCTACGAAAGAACCCTCGGTGACTCCCAAGCCCGTTGCCACCATCGATCCCAACGTGGATTATTGGTGGAACGATACGGTATTCTATGAGATCTTCGTGCGCAGTTTCTATGACAGCGATGGCGATGGTGTTGGAGACATCAACGGATTGATCGAGAAGCTCGATTATCTCAACGATGGTGATCCTGCCACGACCGACGATTTGGGGATTACGGGCATCTGGCTGATGCCGATCATGGAATCGCCCAGCTACCACGGCTATGATGTCGTCGATTATTACACCGTGGATGAAGAGTACGGCACTAATGATGATTTTCAGAGCCTGATGGAAGAGGCCCACCGTCGCGATATCCGGGTGATCGTCGATCTGGTGCTCAATCACACCAGCAGCCAGCATCCCTGGTTCCTGGATTCTCGAGATGAAGACTCGGACTATCGCGATTGGTATATTTGGTCGGATACCAACCCGGGTTACGCCGGTCCCTGGGGGCAGGTAGCCTGGCACAGATCGTTTGACAGCTATTACTATGGCGTATTTTGGAGCGGCATGCCCGACATCAACCTGCGCAACCCAGAAGCCACGGCGCAGCTCCAGGATATCGCCCGCTTCTGGCTCGAAGAGATGGGGGTGGATGGCTTCCGCCTGGATGCCACCAAACATCTGATCGAAGATGGCCCCGCCCAGGAAAATACCAATGCGACCCACGATTGGCTGGGCGGATTCTTTACCTTCTACAAGTCCGTTGATCCCGAGGCCTTCGCCGTTGGTGAAGCCTGGACGGGAACCCTGGAGCTGCTGGATTACACGGGCGATGAAGTCGATGTGGTCTTTGCCTTTGACCTGGCTGAAAATATGATCGACGCTGCTCGCGGTCCGTTTGCGGGCGCGGTGGCAGATCGCACGGCCCAGATGGTGGAGCGTTTCCCCGCCGGGCAGTATGCTACATTCCTGGCGAACCACGATCAGAACCGCCTCATGTCGCAGCTGCTGGGGGATGTAGATCAGGCTAAACTGGCTGCCACGCTGCTGCTGACCTCTCCCGGTGTTCCCTTCCTTTATTACGGTGAAGAGATTGGCATGCTCGGTACAAAGCCCGATGAAGATATTCGCCTGCCGATGCAGTGGAGCAAGCGACTGTTCAACGCCGGCTTCACCAGCGGCATCCCCTGGCGCTTACCGGAAGGTGATTACCGCACCAAAAATGTCGCCGCCCAAACCAATGACCCCGATTCGCTGCTCAGCCACTACCGGGAGCTGATCCATCTCCGCAACCAGCATCCAGCGCTGCGCACGGGGGAGTGGCTGCGAGTCGACTCGACCTCGGAGTACATCTATGCCTTCTTGCGCTACACCGCTGAAGAAGTGCTGCTGATTCTGGTCAATGCGCATCGGGAGTCGGTCACCCTCGATAACTACAGTCTCTCTTTGGGTGCAGGTCCCCTCTCAGAGGGAGTTCAGATTGTCCCGCTACTCGGACTGGATAATCCCAAAACACCAACCATCAACACCCAGGGCGGATTTTCCGATTATGCCCCCTTCATCAACATTCCGGCCAAGGGATTCGCGGTGGTGCAACTTAGTCCTTAACAGGTGACAGCCTCTATTCAAGTGGCAGTCACCTATCAAGAGGTAATTATGGAAGACTTTGTATTTGGAACATTGGCAACCGACGAGTTGAAATTAATCCACCATCGCGCCCTGCGGCGTGGAGTGCAGCATGCCTACGGGATTTTTCCGCGCGACCCCCTGCCAGATCAGCCTGTGACGCTGACAGTGACTATTGGCCCCGATCTGAAGGCCGATCACGTGGCCTGCTACTATACGTTAGATGGCAGTCAGCCTCTGGGCAACAAGGGGATCGCCTCCAACGGGGAAGTGATCCATTTCCAGAGGATAAGCATCTATTGGGATAATTTGATTTGGGGTTATCTGGACGTGTGGTCTGGTACTATTCCCGGGCAGCCTGAAGGCACGATTGTCCGCTATCGACTGGGCGCCTGGGCTGAAGGCGGCCCGGAAACCTTCGCCGATTGGCCCGAGGTGCAGACAACGGTCGAGATTTCTACGGGCGCTTTCTTCAAAGGTGAACCGCTTCCCGAGGTGACGCCCGGAGACCCTCAAGAGGGCAACACCTTCGCCTTCAGCGTAGACCAATGGGGTCCGCCAGATTGGGCACGCCAGGCGGTGATCTACCAGGTTTTCGTCGACCGCTTCTATCCCGGTCAGGGTAAAGCTTGGAAATTGCCGGGTGACTTGCGAGGGTTTTTCGGAGGCACCCTCTGGGGTGTGGCTGAGAAGATGGACTATATCGCCGATCTGGGGATCAACTGCATCTGGTTGAGCCCCATCTTCCCCAGCCCTTCCCACCATGGCTATGATGTGACCGATCTTACCCGGGTCGAAGATCGCCTGGGTGGTGATGATGCCTTACGGGCCGTTGTAGAGTCTGCTCACGATCGGGGTATTCGGATATTGCTGGATTTTGTCTGCAACCACATATCCCATGAACATCCCATCTTCGAGGATGCCCATTCGAGTCCAGACAGTCCTTATCGAGATTGGTTCTCTTTCGATGATTCCGAGATCGGCTACCGCACATTTTTCGCTGTCAGGGAGATGCCCCAGGTCAATTTTGCCAACCCCGAGGCCCGGGATTGGATGATCGAAGCGGCTCGCTATTGGCTGCGGGAATTCGATGTCGATGGCTACCGCTTGGATTATGCTATCGGACCCACCCCTGACTTTTGGACAGATTTTTGGACAGCCTGTAAAGAAGAGAAGCCCGACTGCTTCTGTTTTGGGGAAGTCATCGACGCGCCCCAGATCCAGGGCAATTATATCGGTCGCCTGGACGGATGTCTGGATTTCTTTGTCGCCGACGCATTGCGACGCGCTTATGGCTTCGGCTTGTGGAGCGAAGATCACCTGGAGAGATTCTTGGAACGGCACGAAGACTACTTCGATGAGCGCTTTGTGATGCCGACCTTCTTAGACAACCATGATATGGATCGCATGCTGTTCATTGCCAAGGGTGACAAAGAAGCGCTCAAGCGCGCCGCAGAAGTCCAGATGAGTCTGCCCGGCCCGCCGATCATCTACTACGGCACCGAGGTGGGATTGAACCACACCCGCAGCGCCCAGGAGGGCGGCGGCATCCATGTCAGCCGCGTGCCCATGCTCTGGGACGATGAACAGGATAAGAATTTATTGGAGTTCTATCGGGAATTGATTGCAAAACGGATAACAGGATCGGAGTAATTTTCTACTCAATTTCTAGAGTGGGGGCTCGAAATGATAGTTATCCAGTTAGCACTACAACCCCTTCTCGAGCAGGGATCTTCATGCGTATGTCTCCAGGTTTTGTGGCCAGATCATTGGGGTCACCTAATAACAGCCTTGAGTTATTTCCAGGAATGAGGGGGTGAGTAAGATCAAGTGTTTTGGGATGTTCCCCCGTGTTGAGAACAACCAATCTTCTTTTGAGTGCCAAGGGAAAGCGCGCCTGCAATCTTGATCTAGTCGCCCTCGCCCAAAAAATCCCAGGATTAAATGGTTTAGAGGGTAATTGGTGATCCCATCAAAAATTTCCCCTTGTAACCATTCAGTTGCATCGTTCCAGAGTTCTCCAACCATTGGAGAGGATTAAGCTAGTTCCCGAACATCCCATTTGGGGGTAGAATCCCATAAAAATCTAGAGGAGTCTTAATGACGGTACCTTATTGGGTTCAAGACGCAGTTTTTTATCAAATTTTTCCAGATCGTTTTGCTAACGGCGATGTGCGCAATGATCCCCCCAATGTCGACCCCTGGGGATCCAAGCCGACCATTTGGAATTTCATGGGTGGAGATCTGCGTGGCGTGATCCAGCGCTTCGATTATTTGTTGGATCTAGGCATCAACGCCATCTATTTCAACCCCATTTTTCAGGCCACTTCTAATCACCGATACAACATCAGCGACTACTATCGCATCGATCCCAAATTGGGTGATATAGACGATTTTCGCGCCTTGCTGGAGGTTGCGCATCGCAATGACGTGCGTGTGATCATCGATGGGGTTTTCAACCACTGCGGGCGGGGTTTCTTTGCCTTCAACGATGTACTGGATAACGAGGGGCACTCACCTTATAAAGATTGGTTCCACATCAATGGCTTCCCAGTTGACGCTTATTCGCCTGGGGATGCCAAGGATTTCCAGGGCTGGTGGAATTATAAGAGCCTGCCTAAATTCAATACTAATAACCCGGCCGTTCGAAAATATTTTTTTGATGTGGCGCGATACTGGATCGATCAAGGCGCCGATGGCTGGCGCTTGGATGTCCCCAATGAGATCGATGACGATACTTTTTGGGCTGAGTTTCGACATGTGGTCAAGAGTGCCAATCGAGAGGCCTATCTTCTTGGCGAGATTTGGGAGGTTGATCCGCGTTGGGTGGATGATCACCATTTCGACGGCCTGATGAATTACCCTGTACGAGATGCTTTGCTCAAGTTTTTGGGGGGCAATGATTCAGCTTGCGATTTTGCTGATTCTGTCGAGGGGCTGCTCGAGCGATATCAGCGGGAGAATGTCTATGCCATGTATGTGCCCATGGGGTCGCATGATACCGAGCGCCTGATGACCATGTTGAAGGGAGATCACAAAAAGGCAAAGTTGGCCTTCTTGTTCCAGTTCGCTTATCCGGGTGCGCCGGCAATATATTATGGCGATGAGATTGGCATGGAGGGGGGCAAGGATCCCGATTGTCGAGGGGCATTCCCTTGGGGGCGCGGCAATGGGGATGAAGAACTGCGAGCCTGGGTGAAGAGGTTGATCTCGCTGCGAAAACGGAATTCTTGTCTCCGGAGAGGGGACTACCAACAAATTCATCTTGATAAGAAGCGCTGCACTTATGCCTTCGCGCGTACCCTGGGCGATGAAATTGTTTTAGTGGCAATGAATGCCAGTGCGTCAAAACGCCATTTGCGTTTGCCCGTTAGCTCTTTGGGTTGGGGAGATGGGCGCATCTTGAGCAATCTATTGGGCACGGAAGAATATATTGTCTCGGGAGATGAGTTAGTTGTGACCCTGCAGCCTTGGAATGGGGTTTGGATAGGGTGATTTCTCGATCAAGTTATGCTCTCGAAGGATTTTCAAATCCAGTAAAAACTTTGATGTTGCGATAAAAAGATAGAAGTTGGATTTTTGAAGATATGACCCGTAAATTTATTTCAAATTGGTCTGACAATCGCGAACCGCCCCGGAATGAATTCCAGGGCTAAAAAAGCACCGGATGAATCCGGTTAGCCCGATTAATCGGGCGCTGTTCGGTAGCATGGGAATTCATTCCCGTGCGTAGCCGGAGCGGATTGTCACAATAATCTAGAAATCTACAAAAAGGGTATCTAAAAATCCAACTTCTTGGTTAAAAGTCATTTCTGAAAAACCTTACTTGTGGTAAACTTCTCCCTTAGTGCCATGGAATGAATGGTGCTTTTTTTGCGCCATCCATGGAAACGGTTCCAACAAGCGGGCGATCTCAATAGAGCCCGCATTGTTGTGCCAACGCAAGAGCGTTGGCCAATGGTGAAGCCCGCGAACTCCATTGAGCAGCTTCATCGCACCAAACAAATTTGACCTTTCAAATCACAAATACAGCCCGACGCAATTGCGTTGGGTGCATTTTGAAAAAAGTTATCCAATGCTCCGAAAAGAGCAATCATTTTCTATCCGTTCTGGAGGTAAAAATATGTCCGACAATCAATGGATCTACCTGTTTTCAGATGTAGATCAGGCCGAAAAACACGCTGGAAACTGGGAAGCGACCCGCGCGCTCTTGGGTGGCAAAGGTGCTAACCTGGGCGAAATGACACGCATCGGTGTTCCGGTACCCCCTGGGTTTACTGCCACAACTGAAGCTTGTAACGCTTACCTTGAAGCTGGCGAGAAGTTCCCCGAAGGTATGTGGGATCAAGAAGTCGCCGCCATTGCCGCAGTCGAAAAACAAACTGGTAAGAATTTTGGTGATCCCAAGAATCCTCTGTTGGTTTCCTGCCGATCTGGTGCCAAATTCTCCATGCCCGGCATGATGGACACTGTGCTCAACATTGGTCTCAACGATGAGGTCGCAAATAGCATGATCGAAATGACAGACGACGCGCGTTTCGTTTACGACGCCTATCGTCGGCTGGTGCACATGTTTGGTTCCGTAGTACTCAACATCGATGACGAAGCTTTCGAAGATCCCCTTGATGAGTACAAGGAAGAGAAAGGCTACAAACTCGATACCGAGATGACTGCCGATGATTGGAAGAAACTAACCGATACCTACAAAGCTGTCATCAAAGAGCACATGGGTTTCGAATTCCCTCAGGACCCCTACGAGCAGCTCAAACTGGCCACCGAAGCCGTCTTCAAATCATGGAATGGCCGTCGTGCGATCAATTACCGCAACGCCGCGGGTATTGCTCATGACTTGGGCACAGGTGTCAACATCCAGACCATGGTCTTCGGCAATATGGACAAGTCTGGTACAGGTGTTGCCTTCACCCGCAACCCGGCCACTGGCGAGAAGAAGCTTTATGGTGATTATCTGGAGAATGCCCAGGGTGAAGATGTTGTTGCCGGTATCCGCAATGCTGAAGATATCACCACCATGCAAGCCACCTTCCCTCAGGCCTATGCTGATTTCCTCGAGGTTTGTGACAAGCTCGAAGATCACTACAAAGAAATGCAGGATGTTGAGTTTACCGTTGAACACGAGAAACTTTGGATGCTGCAAACCCGTGATGGCAAGCGCACCGCCAAAGCTGCCGTGACCATTGCCGTGGATATGGCCAATGAAGGTCTGATCAACAAAGAAGAAGCCGTCAAGCGCGTCACGCCCGAACAGGTTGATACCTTGCTGCACCCTCAATTCATTGATGAAGCCAAAAAGCAAGCTCAAGAATCAGGCTCTTTCCTGGTGAGTGGTGTCAACGCTTCGCCTGGCGCGGCTGTTGGTCGTGTTTACTTCGATGCCGACACCGCTGAAGAAAAGGCCAAGGAAGAAGGCCAGGATGTTATCATGGTGCGACCTTTCACCAAGCCTGACGACGTGCATGGTATGCTGGCTGCTAAGGGTATTCTGACCACCGAGGGTGGCGCGACTTCTCATGCCGCTGTGGTTGCCCGTCAGTTCGGCATCCCCTGTGTGGTGGGTGCTTCAGATGCGCGCATCAACCTGGAAGCCCGCACGCTGACCGTTGGCAATCTGGTCATCAATGAAGGCGACTGGATTTCTGTGGACGGCACCAGTGGTGAATCCTTTGTTGGACAAATCGAATCTGTATCCCCCAGCCTGGAAGAGCAGACCGACCTCCTGGAGCTGCTCACCTGGGCCGATGTAATTTCTGCCACCGAGGGTGTCCGTGAATTCTCCGAAGGCTGGCCCACACGCGGTCTGCAGGTTTGGGCCAACGCCGACTACCCCGAAGATGCCCGCCGAGCCCGTTCCTATGGAGCTCAAGGAATTGGCCTGTGCCGCACCGAGCACATGTTCTTCGAGCCTGAGCGCCTGCCCATCGTCCAGGATATGATCCTGGCTGGTGATAACGTCGAAGTTCGACAGGCTGCTTTAGACAAGTTACTGCCTTACCAGTGTGAAGACTTCGACGGTCTGTTCGAAGCCATGACCGGTCTGCCTGTGATCATCCGCCTGATCGATCCGCCGCTGCACGAGTTCATGCCCGATGAGCGCGAACTGCTCGAAGCTGTCATCGAAGCGCGTGTCAAAGGTGAAGCGGTTCCTGAAAAAGAATCTTTGCTGGAAGATATCGAAGCGCTGCACGAAAGCAACCCCATGATGGGTCTGCGTGGTGTGCGCCTGAGCGTGATGATGCCCGAGATCGTCTCCATGCAGGTTCGAGCGATCTTCGAAGCGGCTGCGGATGTCAAGCTGCGCGGCTTCGAGCCCAAGCCTGAGGTGATGATCCCTCTGACCGGTCATGTCAACGAGCTACACTTCATCCAGCCCAAGCTGGAAGAGATTGCCGCTGATGTGATGAAGACCAAGGGCGTCGAGTTTGAATATAAATTCGGCACCATGATCGAAATTCCCCGCGCCGGCCTGACCGCTGACCAGGTTGCTGAGACTGCAGAATTCTTCTCTTTCGGAACCAACGACCTGACCCAGTTCACCTTTGGTTACAGCCGTGACGATGCCGAGCGCAACTTCCTGGTCAAGTATGTCGAAGACGGCATCCTTGAACTGAATCCGTTCCAAACCATTGACCGCAACGGCGTCGGCCAGTTAATGAAACTGACCGTCGAGAAGGGTCGAGCTACCCGCACCGATCTGGAATGTGGTATCTGCGGTGAGCATGGTGGCGATCCCAACTCCATCGAGTGGTGTCACCTGATCGGTTTGAACTACGTTTCTTGTTCACCTTTCCGTGTGCCCATCGCTCGTCTGGCTGCTGCTCACGCTGCGCTGACGCATCGAAAGTAGAAAAGTAAGACCCCAGGGGTTAGAAAAACCCCTGGGGTCTCTGGTGTAATCAATCAAAATCATCCGCAATCAATGGGGGAAATGTGGGATTCATCAACCTCGAGTTTATGGAATTCAATGAAATGCGTTGTGACGTCTGCGGGCTTGCTTTCACCAAACCAGGCCAGTACTACATCGCGTTTCAGACGACTTGCTTTTTGAGAAAAATAAGCGTGGTAAGAAGAATATGACCATTCACGAAAATCATCCACAAAGCCATGTTTCTGAGGATTACGATGGATGTAAGCGAGTAAGTGAAGGAAGTGTTTTTCGGAGGCGATTTCAATACGCCCAAAGCGATGCTGGAATAAACTTCCCGTACGTCCATAGGTGTAATTGATAGATTTTGCGTAAGCGTTCAGGAAGTTGATAAATTTCTGACTGGGGGTAGTAAGCACAGAAACCCCTTGGGGCTTAACAATCTCATCTTTGTTTTTCACCTGCCCTAAATTGGGACAGCCCCGGCCATAATCAAGCAAACTCTTTTACTTACAATTTATGCCCCGTTACTTCTACCACTGGATGGCATGGTAAGTGCACTTCATTTAATTGAGAAAAAATTTTCACTTGAATCCAGTGAACGCTGATGTTATCATGATGGTGGAGGCGCTATGTTCACGAATCTTTCACTCGGCTCTAGAATTGCAATCTTTATTACGATCACACTGTTGGCCACAGGTGCTTGTGTTGTCGCTGGAGTGATCATATATCGGTTTGTCATCAATCCATCGCCAACAGTGGATATTCCCACTCAAGAGGTGCAAGATCCCTCTTTGGATTTGGGCAGCACCATCGGTGCACCAGGGATCCCAGATATGGTTTCCAGCGATGATTCGGGATCGTCGAACTCGGATAACATCACCAATGTTGCTTCTCCGCAGTTTACAGGAATTTGCCGAAATGATGATAAAGTCAACCTGATCAGTAGTCTTGATGGTACACTGAGCCATGGAGAGATAGTCTGTACGAGCAGCAATTACACTATTTCTCTGGATTCAGCTCTCAGTGAGGGAGTGCATTTGATCGGAGCAATAGCCACCGATCCTGAAGGAAATTCTAGCGGGTCTTCCAGCGCCATCAACGTAACCATCGATACCCAGCCTCCCGTCGCCCCCAGTATTCCAGATCTCGCTGACGCCAGTGATACGGGCAGTTCACAAACGGATAACGTAACCAATGATATCACCCCCCAATTTACTGGAACCTGCACGTCAGGAGATACGATCAAGATTTCCAGCTCAGTCGATGGTGATCAGTTCCCTGAAGTCCTTTGTGCGGGGGGGAGTTATGATATTTCCTTGACCAGCAACCTCAGCGAAGTGGCACACGCAATTTCAGCAACAGCCACCGATGCGGCGGGGAATTCCAGTACATCTCAAGCTTTATCTGTAACGATTGAAACCCTTGCCCCCAACGCGCCAGGAGCTCCCGATTTGACCGATGACAGCGATACGGGCATATCAAATATTGATAATGTCACTCAAGACAACACGCCTCGTTTTACAGGTCTTTGCAATTCCGGGGATACCATTACGTTGAACAGCTCTCTGAATGGTACCTTAGCACCCGAAGTAACTTGCTCCGATGGGCGTTATGATTTGACGGTTTCAAGCGCCCTAAGCGATGGGTCACACTCGATCACTGCTCGAGCGCGTGACAGTGCAGGAAATACAACAAATTCACAAGATCTCTTTGTGGTTATAGATACTTCTCCGCCTGGGACTCCCAGTGTGCCCGATTTGGCTGCGGGAAGCGATAGCGGTCGCTCATCGAATGACAACATCACAAAATTCACCTCTCCACAATTCTTAGGGACATGTGCTGAAGGGGATCGTATCAGTTTGACCAGCAGTTCGGGTGGAGTGCTTAGCCCGGCATTCGTGTTCTGCTCCGGGGGCAGTTATGACATTAGTGTCAATAATATCCTCAGCGAGGTAGTTCACAGCATTTACGCTCAGGCTACGGACACGGCTGGAAATTCCAGCGGCGCTTCTGGCGGCATCAGTGTGACAGTCGACACAGTTGCTCCGGCAGCGCCTGGCATTCCTGATCTGGCTGCCAGCAGTGATACGGGAAGTTCGGATTCGGATAACGTCACCAGTAATACAACACCACAATTCACCGGTTCCTGTTCCACAGGCGATGAGATTAATTTACAAAGCGATATTCACGGTGGTTTGTCTCCCTCAGATGCAATCTGCTCGGGAGATACTTATGATATCACGCTGACCAGTCCGCTGAGCGAAACGACTCATGCAATCCGGGCGGTAGCAATCGATGTCGCCGGTAATATTTCTCCAGCCTCGGCCGGATTGGCTGTGACAGTCGGATCTACAACGCCCTCGGCACCTGGAACACCAGATTTAGCTGATGGTAGTGATACTGGCAGTTCCAATTCAGATAACATTACCAAGCAAACATCTCCGCAGTTCACTGGGACTTGCTCTGGCAGCGACATGATCAATTTGAGCAGCAGTGTCGATGGCGCGCTCAACCCCTCTGATACAGTTTGTTCGAGTGGCAGTTATTCCATCACACTCACCAGCACCCTCACCGAAACTTCACACAATATTACTGCCACTGCGACCAACGCCGATGGCACTGGACCAGCATCGGGGGCCTTGGGGATCACAATCGACACAACTGCACCAGCCGCGCCGGGCACGCCTGATCTCTCAGCAGGCAGTGACACGGGAAGTTCCAACACAGACAATATCACCAGCGACACAACGCCGCAGTTCACGGGTAGTTGTGAAAACGGCATGACAGTCACCATCACCAGCGCCCAATCAGGCGCACTGTCACCTACAGGTTCCTGTTCCAGCGGCGTCTACGACATCACCCTGTCCAGCATCAGCCAAGATTCGCATGATATCACAGCCACCCAGGTAGATACGGCGGGTAACACCAGTTCAGCTTCTGGATTATTAGAAGTCAAAGTTGTCATACCCACATTGGTCGTAAGTGTTTCAGGTAACACGGGTTCTGATGCTGTAACTTCTACTGGCGGCACTCCTTCAGAAGGTAATATCAATTGTCCATCAACGCGCTGCGATACTGACTACCTGTTGGATGACAGCGTCACCTTGAATGTCACTGTGGATGCCGCATCCAGCTTTACCGGTTGGAGTGGAGATTGTTCCAGCTTTGGTGCTAACTTGAGTGGCGTGCTTGCCATGAACGATAATAATAATTGCACGGCCACATTTGCGGCGCTATCTTTCCCTGAGATGGATGTGGAGGGTAATTCTACTTCTATCGCTGATGGTGATAGTTCCCCAGATGCCAGTGATCACACCAATTTTGGTGATGTCACGGTTGGAAATAACCTTGACCGCACGTTCACTATTCAAAACGAGGGTGCCAACACCCTCACTCTCACAGATTTCCCAACTGCAGTCACACTAACTGGATCAGGAGATTTCTCTATTCAATCTCAGCCCAGTGCAGGTTCGATCGCTTCTGGTGGTGGAGACCTGACCTTCGTGATCCGTTGTACGCCCAGCGGTGTTGGGTCGCTGACAACCACAGTCTCGATTGCTAACAATGATACTGACGAGAACCCGTACGATTTTCTTTTATCCTGTAACGGCACTGCTGTCCCTGCACCTGAAATGGATGTCGAAGGCAATGCTACTTCTATCTCCGATGGAGATGCAATACCTGACTCCAGCGATCACACTAATTTTGGGAATATTGCCGTTGGCGGCTCCTTAGATCGCACCTTTACGATCCAGAATGAAGGCTCTGATACGCTGACTTTGACGGACTTTCCCGCTGTAGTAACGCTATCCGGATCGGGAGATTTCTCTATCCAGTCACAACCCAGTGCGGGCTCGATTGCTTCTGGTGGTGGAGACCTGACCTTCGTGATCCGCTGTACGCCCAGTGGCGCGGCAACCGTGGCAACAACGGTCTTGATTGCCAATAACGATGCCGATGAAAATCCCTACGATTTTGGGCTTTCGTGCACGGGCGTAAACCTGCCTGAGATCGATGTTCAGCGCCCAGCCTCAACTTCAATTGCCGATGGTGGTACGGTAGATCTGGGAGATCATGATACAGGTACAGCCACCCTGTCTTTCACACTGGATAACAGCGTGGGCACTGCCCAATTGAGTGTTAGCGGGGTCACCGCAGATAATTTGAGTAATGTCAGCAATTTCGCTTTGAACTCAACTATGCCTATTGATATCCCTGCTGGCGAAACGGATACATTTGAGATTTCCTTTGATATCGATACGGAGGCTGCTTTCAGCCTGGAGATCGATATTGCCAACGATGATAGTGACGAAAATCCATATGATATCCAAATCAGCGGAACGGGCGCGGCTGCACCTGAGATGGATATCGAAGGCAATGATACGATAGTGTATAGCGGAGATACTTCGCCAGATGCCGACAATCATACTGATTTCGGCGAAGTGGATACCACAGGCGCCACAGTATCGCGCACATTCATTATCAAGAATACGGGCACGAATGATCTAACCTTTAGCGATTCGCCTGTAGTGACGATTGATGGTGACCATGATGTGGACTTCACCCTTACAACGGATGCCACGACTCCTGTAAGCGGTGGTGATCAGACTAGCTTTACGATTACCTTTGATCCCAGCGAGACTGGAGAGAGAAAAGCCACCATCAGCATTGCAAATAATGACAATGATGAGAATCCCTATACCTTCAGCATCCAGGGCACAGGGACGGGGGCTGCACCGGAGATGGATGTGCTGGGGAACAGTATCTCCATCCCAAGCGGAGACACCTCACCGGACACGAATGATCAGACCGACTTTGGTGATGTGGATGTCGCCAGCGGTTCATTAACCTATACCTTCACCATCCAGAATTCCGGCAGTGTGGATTTGAATCTGACAGGAGTCCCATTAGTCAGCGTCAGCGGAGACCATAATACCGATTTTACGGTAGCAGTAGATCCAACGACACCGGTGACCAGCGGTGGTGGTACAACGACCTTCCAGATCACCTTCGACCCCAGCGCTTCTGGCTTGCGCGAGGCTGCAATCAGCATTGACAACGACGACAGCGACGAGAACCCCTACACGTTTTTGATCCAGGGAACAGGCACAACGCCCTGAACATATCCCATCAAGAAGCTAAACTTCTCAGACCCTACTGGGTGCTTTGCAAAGAGGTTTAGCTTCTACGTTGGGAAGACATAATTTAGCGCTTGCTAGGTATTCGTTTGTAGCGACGACTTCAGTCGTCAGAATCGGTGATGAATAAGATGGATACTCCAGCGAAAACCCCTTCAATTTATGTCATCTCTGGGGGAGTAGGCGCTTCAGGCGAGCAACTTGTTCGTACGGCAGTCGCTCAATTTCAAGAGATGGATGTCTCAGTTCAAGTTTTCCCGAAAGTTTTTACCAAGAAACAAGCCAAGCTTATTGTGCAAGCTGCTGCCGATGAAGATGCAATTGTGGCGCATACTTTTGTGAACGCCGAGATTCGTGAAGTAGTCAGCAGTTATGCACAAAAATTAAACGTCGTTGAGATTGATTTGATCGGCTCCTTAATGGAACGGTTATCCCATATTTTCCAAAAGGAGCCGATTGGAAAACCTGGGTTATACCGACTTCTATATAAATCCTACTTTGATCGCATCGATGCCATGGATTTTACGTTTTCCCATGATGACGGTCAGAATCCACAGGGATGGGGAAATGCCGAATTCGTTTTGCTGGGACCTTCACGGGTGGGGAAAACCCCTTTAAGCCTTTATCTTTCAATATTAGGTTGGAAAGTAGCTAACGTTCCCTTGGTTCCCGGGATACCCCCGCCAAGCACGTTGTTCGAACTCGATAAACGCAGGATGGTGGGGTTGACCATTGATCCCTCAACATTGGTGCAACACCGGGTGCATCGTCAAAGACGACTGGGCGTAGTTGGAGAGAGCAAACCCGCTTATGTCGATCCTGTGAAGGTTTTCGAAGAGACCGAAGCGATTGAATCCATGCTGCGTAAAGAGGGCATCCCCATCATCGATGTAACCGAAAAGCCAATTGAGACTAGTGCTGCTGAGATTGTGCGTCTAGTTACACGCAAAGTAATGAAATCTTCCGCCAGCGCATATCCTTGACCAACTTCATTTTTCAGCTGATCCTTGATTGTGGCAACAAACTCTACATCGCGGTCGCCAAATGCGATCAAATAATCACGATGGGGGATGCCCAATAGTAAATTTCCAGGACATAGCTTTGACCATTGTTTCATCAGATCGGGAAGTAGGATGCGAGAAGCGGTAAATTTGTCTTCTACATTGCAAATGATCGTAGTTTTATTTCCCGCCTTATTTATATCGGATTAATGGCTACCCACCCAGCTACTAGCCAGCCGGTAGGGCAATCGCATGTTCGAAGGAAAAAATAACCGTTAAGCGGAAAAATCGCAATAAAAACGTCATGCTGAACGAAGTGATCGCGAAGCATCCAGCGCACCGTAAAACGCATTGCTAGACCGGCCATGTGCCCGCCTCTGGCGTCGCATTCGCTCAGGGTGACGGACAATGGTTTTTCTCCCAGAGGTAAGAATCTTTGCAACTCTTTTTTTGCTTGTCGATTATTCTGTCAGGCTTCTGCTTTGGTGAGCACTTGCTCGGTGAAGGTGTAACCGCGCTCCATGGCATTGAAGTTCATGGGCAGGGTTTTGCGGTGTCGCTCGGGGATATGTTCTGCCAGAGCTTGTTTGACCACCTCTAATGGTAGAACAGGATTTAGTCTAAGCATGCCTCCGATCATAACCATATTTGCCATGCGTGAGAGCCCAATTTCCTCAGCAATTTCATTCGCTGGAATATAAAGATTTTTGAGATCATCTCGCTCAAGGCCGCGGTTGATAAGGGAAGAATTAGCAATCAAGCTGCCGCCAGCCTTAGTCAGCGGCTCGTACTTGTCGAGAGAGGGCAAATTGAGCACTAAAGAAATGTCGGGATTGCGTACCAATGGAGAGCCAATCTCTTCTTTGGAAATAATGACTGTGCAACTGGCAGTGCCGCCGCGCATTTCGGGACCATAGGATGGGATCCAGGTGACATTGAGACCGTTATCGAGTGCCGCATATGCTAGAACTTGTCCGGCAAAAAGGGTTCCCTGGCCGCCAAAACCTGAGATGATAATACTGGTTTCTTTCACAGTGAAATCTCCTTATACTCGCTTTTTGGTCAGTTCAGGGTTGACCTTGAAATCATCCAATGGAAAAACTGGGATCATGTGTTCGGCAATGAATTCCAGTGACTTGCTGGGATCGATCTTCCAGTTGGTCGGACACGATGAGAGCAGTTCTACCATCGAGAATCCCAGGCCGCGTTCCTGGGTTTCAAAAGCCATGCGCAGCGCTTTCTTGGATTTACGAATATTCTTGGCATCGTGTAAGCTGCGACGAACAATGTAGCCGCTACCGTCCATCGTGGCTAACATCTCAGACATGCGGATGGGAAAGCCGGTCAGCTCTACATCGCGCCCGAATGGGGATGATGTTGTGGTCATGCCTGGTAAGGTTGTGGGGGCCATTTGACCACCAGTCATTCCATAGATGGCATTGTTGATGAAGATCACAGTGATGTTTTCACCGCGTGCAGCAGCATGCATAATTTCGGCCATGCCGATGGATGCCAGGTCGCCGTCTCCTTGATATGTAAAAATGGTATTTTTCGGCAGAACACGTTTGATGCCTGTGGCCATGGCTGGAGCTCTCCCATGCGGAGCCTCGACGAAATCCATATTGAAGTATTTATAGGCAAATACGGAGCAGCCTACGGGAGCAACCCCAATGGTTTTTTCGCGCAATCCCATCTCGTCAATCACCTCTGCAATTAGGCGATGAGCAATACCGTGGGTGCAGCCAGGGCAATAGTGGGTTGTTAGGTCAGTAAAGGACTCTGGCCGCTGAAATACAACTTTGGCTTCTGGTTTAGCTGGTGCAGTCATTATTTGCCTTCCTCAACAATCTTTTCCAGACGGGAAATCCACTCAGCCCGGGCGTTGCCATTCGCTGGCGCCTTATTCTCTGAAACCCGGCGAATTTCATCCAAAATTTCGTCGGGGAAAGGGGTCACGCCACCCATGCGACCATAGAACTCTACAGGCACCCGCCCCTCGACAAGTGGGACAATATCATCGAGCATCATTCCAGAGTTCATTTCAACCACGAGAATGCGCTTGACACGTTTGGATATCTTTTTAATCTCTTTCTTAGGGAAGGGTGCCAAAGAGATCGGCCGGAATAAGCCGACCTTGATGCCTTCTTCGCGCGCCGCGCGGATGGCCGATGATGCCACTCGGCCTGCTGTTCCAAAGCCAATCACCACAATCTCGGCATCATCCATCATCAATTCATTGGAACGAACCTCGTTTTTCTCGATCTCCAACCAGCGTTTGACCAAACGGATATTGGTCACTTCTTCATCTGCGGGATCAATATAAATTGAGGAGAGGAAATTAGGATCACGTCCCTTGGCGCCTGTAACAGCCCATGTTGGTGGTTCTTTGGGAAGCTCCCTCATGGGTGGTAATTCAGCGGGTTCCATCATTTGGCCCAGATTGCCGTCTACGATGACATGTACAATACTTCGATATTTGTCTGCCAGATCAAATGCTAGAACTATGCAGTCAATGGTTTCCTGTACGCTGGCAGGGGCCAGTACGATGGGGAAGTAATCTCCGTGGCCGCCCCCTTTTACCATTTGGTAATAATCTCCTTGAGATGGGGCGATATTGCCCAGCCCAGGTCCGCCGCGCATCACATTGACAATTACTGCAGGCACTTCAGTTCCGGCGATGTATGAGATGCCCTCCATCATCAGGCTCACACCTGGGCTAGAGGAAGCAGTCATGGTGCGTTTACCAGTGCAGGCCGCGCCATAAACCATATTGACCGCGGCAACTTCGCTCTCTGCCTGTACAAAAGCTCGGCCAAGCTGGGGCATTCGCTTGGCCATGTATTCGAGAAATTCTGTTGAAGGGGTAATGGGGTAACCATAAAAGCCTTCACATCCCGCACGTATTGCTGCTTCAGCGAAGGCTTCGTTTCCTTTAAGTAGTTCTTTTGCCACTGTAAGCTACCTCCTAGGCAGATTCTGGGGCTTTTTTCGAATGGACAGGTACTTCACGGAATACTGTAATTGCCGCGTCAGGGCAAATGATTGCGCAAACAGCACACCCTGTACAACCTTCGTCGATCAATTGGGCCGGGTGATAACCTTTGGGAGTCAAACGATCCATATTGAGTGCGATCACATCCTTAGGGCAGGCGCTGACGCATAATGCGCACCCTTTGCAATGCATATCGTTGACTTCGATCCAACCTTTAACGGGCATGTAGCAACTCCTTTAAGAATCGCGCAAATATTGAGTAATCTTTTAATATTACATGGTAATTATCACTATCTTTGTCCGTTTTGCGTAGTGAAAACTGTCATTGGGATGACAAACAAATGTACTGAATAGATTCGTGATTTTGGGGTGTATCAGCCCTTAAAATGGATACTCTTAATTGGATGTTGCCAATATGCAGAGATGAATTTCTATCCATCTGTGGGAAAACAGCACCTTTTAGGGTTTCCTTTGACGTGAAAGATGTCAGCCTTGGAGATTCCATTACCAAATCACTAACAATTACTAATAATTCCCAACCAAACCTAACTATATCTGCAATCATTCGTTGTTACTATTATATTGAGAAAATGGGAAATGTGGGGTTTTTCTGGATCGAATCTCGCAAGGCTCTATAGTGAGAGGGATAAATTGGAAAAAATACTTGTTGTAGATGATAATCGTCAGATTGCAGATTTTTTGGCCCATAAAGTTCTCCCTAATCTAGGATTCAAAGGGTCGGTTGCTTATTCCGGATCCAGGGCGCTTAAGCTTATTCAAGAGCGCCATCAGCAATTGAGCCTTGTAATTTTGGATTGGCAGCTTCCCGATATGACCGGATTAGATGTTCTTCAACAGATGAAGAACCAGAATTTGGAATTACCCACGATCATAATTACTGGTGAGGGGTCGGAGGAAGTAGCGGTTGAGGCTTTGAGGTTGGGGGTTCAAGATTACCTTATCAAACCCGTTGACGCACATGCTTTAGGAGAGGCAATCGATCGCGCATTAGAAAAGAATCGCCTTCGTAATCAAAATACTATGCTTACATCACGCCTTAAACACCAACTTAGCTGGATGTCAGAAATATCAAAAATTGGATTGCACATTACCTCTTCGCTTGATCTGAATGAGGTATTGAAGCGCGTGATCACCTCAGCAACAGAGATGGTCTGTGCAAATCAAGGCTCAATTGCCCTATTAGAGCCTCCAGGGGAACGGCTTTATTTGAGAGCAGTTCGACCCAGCATGAATTCTGTTGTTCAATATCTGAGAGTGCCAATCTCTATCCCGCAATTCAGTCGAGTGTTAGCAAGACGGAAACCAGTGATGGAAGAAGGACAGAAAGAAGCCAGACTTCGGAATTTGATCCACATCCCTCTCATCGTACGGGATATGGCTATTGGAGTGATGTCTATTTCACGTTTGGGAGAAATGGATTTTTCTGGAGAGGAAGAATCAAAGCTTTTAGCTCTCTCTGATTATGCTGCAATTGCAATTAATAATGCAATTGCACATGGAAAAGCTCAAAACGGGATATTGGCCAATACACATGTAGATGAAATGCAGCGTGCGATCACTCAGGGTGAATTTGCATTGCATTACCAGCCGATTGTATCTTTTGATCGGCAAGAAATGATAGGATTTGAAGCCTTGATTCGTTGGATTCACCCTGAAAGAGGTATTCTTATTCCGGGTGAGTTTATACCTTTTGCTGAAGATAACGGAATGATTTCAGATATTGACCGTTGGGTTTTGAAAAAAGCTTGTCAGCAGCTTTGTATGTGGCAGCAAGGATCAGTTGCTGATCCATTAATAAGTATTAGTGTAAATGTCAACGCAGAACACATAACGAATGGAGATTTTGTCGATTACGTTAGCGCAGTTTTAAGTGAATATAAACTAGATCCTTCTAACCTAAAACTCGAAATTCCAGAAAAAGCAATTTTGCAGCAAACTGATAAATCGGTAGATTTGATAAAAGAACTTGCTAGTCTTGGAATTCGAGTTTTGGTGGATGATTTCGGGCGTGGGTATTCTTCATTGGGCCATTTGGCCCATCTTCCGTTGGAAGCCTTAAAAATCGACCGATCGTTTACTAAGGGGATTCATGGTGACATTCAGCAACAGGAAACTCTGAATGCCATCGTAGCGCTAACGAACCGGTTGAATGTCAATGTAGTTGCCGAGGGGATTGAGACGCCTTCACAGCTTGAATATCTCAAAGGGCTAGGTTGTTCTTATGGGCAAGGATATTTATTTGCGAAACCAATGGAAACAAGTGCTGTCCCCCATTGGCTGCAAACATCCGTCGCTAATGCGAGCTTAGTATCCTAACCATGGTGGTTAGTTAATGTGGATTCTGATATTGCGAGTTGCCGGACTGGAACCGCGCGAGTTTTTGGTTAAACCTGGGGATACAACCATTGGCAGGGGGATGGGCTGTGACATTGTGATTAGCGACCCATCTGCATCGCGCGAACATGCCATGATTACCTACGATGAACTTGGCGAGATTGCTACAGTCCATGATCTTGAAAGCACCAACGGCACCTATATCAATCAAAGCAAAATAGAAGCCCCATATCGATTGTTGGCTGATGACCGCATTAGAATAGGAAGTTCATTAATCATTGCCAAAAGATTTGAATCTGGCGAGCCCATAAATGAACCTTTGGCGTCAGCAACTTATACGCGAGATTTGTTATTGCAGGCGGTTGATTATCATGCGGTTCTGATGTATGAAGTGGCGCAGCAATTAAACAGCGTAGTTGAAATTGATGAAGCTTTGAGAAAAGTTTCTACGCTGATGAAGATTGCAATGGGTGCTGATCAGTGTATTGTGGTGCTGGCGAAGCAATTTGATGCGTTAAAACAAAATGAGATTCCCACTTCGATAGCTAGAAGGGTCATTAATTCAAAAACAGCCATCATTATCCCAGACTCATCTGAGAAAGTATCTGATACTAAAGTAAGTGACAGCGCTTTTCTCCTACACGTACATTCTGCCCTTTGTGTTCCTGTTGTTTTGAATAATGATCTTGTGGGCATCATATATTTGGATAAGCGAAAAGAAAAAACAAGAAAATTCGACCATGACGATTTGCATTTGGCAATTGCAATCAGTCATCAGGCAGCTCTCACGATCCATCGTATGAACCTTATGGAGCAGTTGAGGGAAGAATTGAAGGTGCGTCAGGTACTGCAGCGATTTGTTTCTCCCAGAGAGACAGAATACTTGCTGAAAGATGTCATGAGCGTTCAGCAACTCCCTGGCCTTTCTAACGAAAGTGCTAGCGTTCTTTTTACCGATATCGAAAACTCGACCGGATTGGCAGAGAAATTGGGTCCGACTAAATTTGGGGAGATGCTGGATACCTTCTATTTGATGCTCACTGAAATTGCTTTCAAATACCAAGGCATTATCCGCTATCAGGGCGATGGTGCATTAGCAACTTTTTTGAGTCAGGGAAATTTGGCGCAAACAGCCAAGATCGCCGTACAGGCCGGTCTGGAGATATTGAAGTATGTTGCCATGTCTCCTGACAGATTTGATATTGGCGTAACAATCAATAGCGGGGAAATTGTAGCTGGTTATGTTGGTAATGCTGAACGTGTCGAATTCACAGTCTTAGGCGATATCGTGAATGTTGCTCATGGGATGCAGCCATATGCGAGACCGAATCGCTTGCTAATTGGAAAAGGGACTGTCGAGAGTTTGCAAATTAGGAATAGCAAAAATATCCGTCAGTTAAAACCAATCCAGGTCAAAAATCGCACGGGGTTAGTAGAGATATTCGAAATCGTCAGGTAAGATTCCCGAGTTGACAGCCATCTTTAAGCCTTGTATAATTATGCGGCCCCAGCGGCTTTGCCTCTGGGGCGAGTGTGTGTAGCTTGAAAATCAAATCTTAATCCCCAAGCTTCCCCGTGATCTGGCGGGTATGCGAGTAAGAAAACCACGCGCAGTATGCGGTGTGAAGTGAAGGTTGGAGGACAATTATGTCATACGCTATTTTTGATAATGGCGGCAAGCAGTATAAAGCCGTCCCTGGCGAGACAGTCGATCTCGACCGCATGTCAGTTGAAGAAGGCACCAAGGTCAATTTCGATCAGGTGTTGTTGGTTTCTGACGATGGTAAAGTACAAGTAGGTACCCCGACTGTGAAAGGTGCCAAAGTACAAGGGGTTGTTGAAGAACACTACAAAGCCAAGAAAATCATCGTCTTCAAGTATATTCCTCGCAAACGATATCGACGCACCCAAGGTCATCGTCAACAGTACACTCGGGTTCGCATCGATAAGATCGTCAAGAAATAGGAGTAGGATCATGGCTCATAAAACAGGTGGCGGTTCAACCCGCAACGGTCGAGACAGTGAATCAAAACGCCTTGGCGTGAAAAAATTCGGTGGTGAGTTTGTTCGTTCTGGCAACATCATAGTTCGCCAGCGCGGCACTAAGATCAAACCCGGCCGCAATGTTGGTTTGGGTAAAGATTACACCATCTTTGCTACAATTGAAGGTTTCGTTCAGTTCGAAACCATTCGTGGCGGTCGCAAACGCGTCAGCGTAGTTGCCGCTGAATAGAGGTATTTTGGAATGAAGAAAGATATCCATCCTGCTTATTATCCCGAAGCCGTAGTTACGTGCGCATGCGGTAACTCTTGGACTACGGGCTCAACGCAAGAAGCTATTCGCACAGATATTTGCTCCAATTGTCACCCTTTCTATACCGGTGAGCAGCGCATCGTTGACACTGAGGGCCAGGTTGATCGCTTTATGAAGAAGCTCCAGGCTCGCGAGTCACATATAGCTGAGCAGCAAGCCCAGGAAGATGAGCGACTTTCCCCCACACGCCCGATAGCAGAATTGGAGTTAGGTGCTCGTGTTGAAAAAACGCTAGAAGAAGCTGGTATCACAGAAGTCGGCCATGCATTGTCAAAGCTCGAATTGGGCGATGCGGCTATTCTCGAGATCAAAGGCTTTGGACGCAAATCCCTGGCGGATCTAAAGAAAGGTCTGCGCCGATTAGGTTACGAATTACCCGAACCAGAAGCAATTTCAGCGTAGAACTTCCCGCATTAACAGTTTTGAAGTAAACTTAACAGGCAGATACGAAAGTGTCTGCCTTTTTGTTTTAGGGACACTGATTCCATGGAAATCTCGAATTTCCAATTAGCCATAGTAGCTTTGGGTATCGGAAAATGTTCAAAAAAAATAGGCTCAAACATGTCCGAACCCATCTATCATATTAGGTCAATATTTTCGAGGAGCGCATGAAACACCATACCGGATCACTTGAAATTGTCACAGGCTCAATGTTCTGCGGAAAAACTGAAGAACTTATCCGCCGTTTACGACGGGCGACTATCGCTAAACAAAAGGTGCAGGTATTCAAGCCGGCCATCGATGATCGCTACGCCGAGAAGAAAGTTGCATCTCATAATGGCATGGTTTTCGATGCCATGCCGGTAAAAAATTCTGGCGAAATCATCAACAACCTTCACAAAGATACCACGGTCGTTGCAATCGACGAAACACAATTCTTTGATATGGCAGTCCTTGATATTGTTCAAGATTTGGCCGAGCGTGGGCTGCGGGTGATTGTCGCTGGGTTAGATATGGATTTTCGCGGTGAACCCTTTGGACCCATGCCCATGCTGATGTCAAAGGCTGAACGAGTCGATAAACTCCACGCAATCTGTATGGTTTGTGGGGAGTTGGCTTCACGCACGCAACGGCTGGTGGATGGTTCACCGGCAAAGTATGATGATCCTGTGGTGATTGTTGGTGCAGATGAGATGTATGAGGCTCGCTGTCGTCAGCATCATCAGGTACCGCGTTAGTTTCATTGAGGGCATATTATGCTTGATTATCAGGAATTCTTGAAAGAAATTCTCATTGACGAGGAAACGCTCCAAGACCGAATCTCGCAATTGGGCACACAAATCAGCACCGATTACAGTCATAAGAGTCTGCACTTAATCTGCATCCTGCGGGGGGGGGTATTGTTTCTCACCGACCTGATGCGTCAGATTGCTATTCCGCACACTATCGATTTTATGGCGATTTCCTCATATGGCGCTGGCGCTCGACAGACTAGCGGTCAAGTTCGTCTGACAATGGATCTGAAAGATGATATTGGAGGACGGGATGTATTATTAGTGGAAGACATTGTCGACAGCGGCAATACGCTTTCTTCGGTATTGGAATTATTGACTTTGCGTAAACCTGCCAGTTTGAAGGTTTGCACACTGCTCGATAAATTCGAACGACGCGAGGTGGATGTGCCCATAGATTATTGCGGCTTTCAAATCCCCGATGCATTTGTATTTGGTTATGGACTAGACCTGGATGAGTATTATCGGGACTTGCCCTTTATTGGGATCGTCAATACAGAGCGATTCCAGCCTCCGGAGTAGGGGATTTCGATGGGGGCGTTTGAGAGGCTGCCTGATACCCGAGGTGCAAACTTTGCCCCGTATGCGGGACGTTGGGTTGCTTGTGTTGGCGGGAAGATAATCTCACAAGGAGGTACGCCCAAACAAGCCTTGGCCGCTGCAAAAACTGCCCGACACAAAGAAACCCCTGAGGTGTTTTACGTGCCAACTGAAAATTTATTCAATTTTTCGCCCATCTTTGATCGCATCAGACGCTGGTTGCCTGAAGATGTGTATATCTATCTTGTTGGGGGAGCTGTTAGGAATGTGTTAATCTCCCGGCCCATTCACGATTTTGATTTTGTGGTGGAAGGTGATGCTTTGAGCGTTGCCCGTCGTTTGGCAAGCAAGATCGGAGGGGCGTATTTCCCGTTAGACGTCGAGCGTTCAACTGCAAGAGTGCTTTACTCAGACCAAGAATACGGCAGATATATTATTGATTTTGCTGCCCTTAGAGCCGAAGACCTTGATGCTGATTTAAGAGATCGTGACTTCACGATCAACGCCATGGCTGTAAGTGTGTGTGATCCCCAAGCTTTGCTCGACCCTTTAGGGGGGGCAGCTGACTTACATGCCAAGATTTTGCGAGCCTGCTCACCGAAGGCATTCGCTAATGATCCCATTCGTATCCTAAGGGCAGTGCGCATGGCTGCTGCATTCAAACTGTCTATTGTTCCGGAAACCAGGGGGTTCATGAAAGATTCGGTGGCCTCTCTGGCCAAAATCTCACCTGAGCGCCTGCGAGATGAGATACTGAATATTTTGGGTGGACCTCGTCCTGCGACGTGCATCCGCGCTTTGGACATGCTGGGTGCCCTTGAGTTTGTGCTTCCTGATTTGTTGGCGTTGAAAGGGCTTACACAATCAAAACCCCACACGCAGGATGCCTGGAATCATACCTTGGAAACATTGAACCAATTGGAAAACCTGTTGAGTGTTCTGGGTCCTGTCCACGATCAGAGTGCTACTGGGAGTTTGGTTTCTGGTCTGGCATCTATGCGTTTAGGGCGTTATCGGAAGCAAATAGATGAGTTGTTGAAAGCAGACCTGGTCACGGATCGCAGTTTGAGATCCATGTTTTTTTTGTCAGCCCTTTACCACGATATTGGCAAACCCAAATCTCATCAACAAGACGAGAACGGAAGAATTCGTTTCATCGAGCACGAGCGCATCGGCGCAAAGATTTGCGCCCAACGGGGGCGTGCCTTGCATTTGAGTAATGTCGAAATTGATTGGCTTAAAACAATTGTGTTGCATCACATGCGACCCACCTGGTTGGCACGTGAGCCCAAGGGGCCTAGCTGGCGAGCGGTTTATCGATTCTTCCGAGAAACAAAGCAAGCTGGCATAGCAGTTTGCCTAATTTCTCTAGCTGATTTATTGGCCACTTATGGGACTTCACTGCCTCAAGATCGTTGGGAAAAGCAGCTAGATGTTGTGAGAGCATTAATGGAAGCCTGGTGGGAGAAACGAGATGCAAAAGTTGATCCCCCTGCACTCCTTTCTGGCAACGACATCATTAAAGGATTCGATCTCAATCCTGGTCCAATGATTGGGGATGTACTTGAAGCGCTGCGAGAATCCCAGGTAGAGGGCGGCATCGACACCAGAGAAGAGGCCTTAGATTTTGTTAGGGGATATTTAGATACCAAATAAGCAGGAATATTGTGTATTCAAATTTCTTCAGAATAGGGGGCAGAAAGCAAGTAAAAATTGCTCTACAATAGAAAAATCCTCGGTTGGTTCATCTGAACGATCCGAGGATTTTCTTTCGTGTGGAACAACTTCTTTATGGGTAAAGTTCGTTCAGCATGGGTTCATAAAAGCAGCGGCACCCATTAGGGTGAGAACAACCCTCGATGGGTACTGTCGGAACTTCATCTTTTTGATATGTGCCTTCGTACGATGCACAGACAGGGCAGCAATCGGCGGAGACGACCAGCCGAATATCACGTACGCGTGGGTTATCCTTAAGTTTTTTGAGGGCGATTGCGGGTTCTTGATCGGTCGGATTTTGCACAGCAAACCTCCTAAGGGAGAGCGGTTTAAGGTCAATTAATACGCCAATTCTACAATAAAAGAGCAGATTTGTGTAATAGTCAGGAATAGATTGAACAAACACCAAATGAAGTTAATTCTCCTTCTGCCCCCCTACCCCCCCAAACCTTTGGGGGTTAGGGGGGCTGATTTGTTCAACCTTCCATTGACTAATTCAAAAAGAGCAGATTTGTGCCATAAACGCAAACATCACCACAAAGGTGATGTTTGCTTAGGAGAAGTGAAATATCTAGCGACAGTCTAGCAATCGACAGGTGGGCTTTATTTAGGCATTAGCTGAATTGTGAGTTCGCCTGGCCAACGCGTTAATGCGTGCAGCCAATAGATTGGGGGAAACAGGCTTTATGAGATATTCATCTGCTCCATGATCGAGCATTTTTTCGACCATGCCAGGTAAATCTACCACAGATAATACTAGGATGGGTGCACTGGTGACCTGGCGCAATGAATGATAGGTAAATTCTCTTTTCTCGTCTATTCTTGACGAATCTATCACAATGACATCTGGATCGAACTTTTTTAACTTTTTTATAATGCCGTTTCCAGAGATTGTGTTCTCAACATTAAACCCTCGTGCTTGTAAATCTAACGAGGATTCGTGCGCGTCGGAATGTTCGTTTACAAAAAGTATTTTGAATGTCACGAGTGAGTCTCCATAAAGGCCAATATATTATCTCGCATATTTGGTTGGTTTCGCCTTACAAACACTTTACAGGAACAAGGAAATATCTTCCAGGCGCACTTGCAACTTGAACGAAGAAAGGATAAGATAATGAGCAGTACTACTACATCAATCGCTCTTTAGACACAGGACATCGACGAGAACAAATCTCATTGAAGGGGTGGCTGCAAAATTATGACATCAGAAAAAATTT
>CAYQQX010000043.1:24147-29966 GCA_964419495.1 uncultured Anaerolineales bacterium | reverse complement strand
TTTTTGTTGCTCAACGCTTCTGTTTTGCCTGAGTTACTGCAGTAGAGTCATTGATCAAACCGCTTTATTTATCCGTCTTCTTCATTTCGCTTTTTAGCGGCGCTCAACAGGTAGAGAACAAATGCAACCAGCCCTCCTAAACACAGGAGTCCTCCGATCACCGAGGCGATGATCGTCCCGGTCGTTGTTCGTGAAGAGGTGCTGTCTGTTTCCCCGGTCGAAGTAAGTGTTGCGGTCGCGGTGGACGTGACAGATGGAGAACCAGTGATCGTAGCCGTTGCCGTGGGAGTAGTTGTTGCTGTCTCAGTAACCGTCGTGGTGGATGTGGCAGTAGCGGCGGTAGAAGTCGACGTCATTGTTTCCGTGGGAGGTACAGCCGTTGCAGTGGGGACAGTCTGATGATCCGGGCCCGCCCAGACACTCTCAGCCCAGTGAAAATCCTTAGCTAATAGAAAGGTGCCGGAGATCAAAATCACATATAATATGAAACGAACCTGCCTCTTCATAGTTGCGCTCTCCTATTCTCGCAGGAACAAATCGACCTGAACTTAGAAGGATAATAAAAACTTTGTCAATGAATTACCCTCTGCGAAAGAATCTACTAAATATCGTCGTGATGCTCATAATCATTGCAGGCATCCTTTGGACGTATAGTATCACATATTTTACTGTAAGACTTTACGAGAGCTTAACAACAACCGAGTTAAAATTCCCTTCAATTTTGTTGGGTGACGGGAGTACTGGCACACTGGCAGATGCACTGCCGGATCTTGAACAAGAAATCGACAGGTATGGCTCAGTGTTCCCTGTACTTGAGAGAGAGGTAGAGGCGCTTTATTGGTTGGCTCGCCCTATTGTCCTCGTGATGAGGATCGTCTCGGTCATGCCGGTCGTTGGCCCTTATGCCGAGCAAGTGGATCCGCTATTCAATTACGCCAGGCATGTGACCCAGGCAGGAACGTTGTCCATCCCTACGATGGATGCACTTATTGAAATCGCTCAGATGGATCTGCCTATGGCGGATATGATCCAACAAATCCAAGTCACACTTTTGGATAACCAGGGCACCATCATGCTCGCATCCCTGCAGATGGAGAAAGCAAAGCTTGCCCGAAAGGCGATTGATATATCCTTGTTACCGGATGGCATTGCAAATCCGATTGCACGAGTGGATGAGCATTTCGACAAGGCCTATGGATTTCTCGAACTGCTGGTAATTTTACCGAATGCTTTAGGATCTCCTGAAGAGGGGCGCACCTATTTGTTGCTGGCGCAAAACAAGGATGAGTTACGGGCAACGGGAGGTTTCATCTCGGGGATCGGTTGGTTGCAAATTGAGGCTGGTAGAGTGACCGATTTCCATATTGGTGATTCTTACGATGTAGATAATTTTACCCAGCAATATCCACCTCCACCAACGCCTCTCAAACAGTTCATGTTAGCCGATTATTGGCTTCCCCGCGATGCCAACTGGTCTCCGGATTTTGCAACATCTGCGCGCCTGGCTCAGGAGTTGATAACCCTTTCTACAGGTCGATCCAGCGATGGTGTGATCGCCTTCGACCAGGAAGCTGTGCGCATCATTGTAGAGGCTCTTGGCACGATAAATGCAGTCACTTTTCCTGAGCCAATCAGGTCTAACAACGTTGAAATGGTCATGCAGCAGGCCTGGGCCTCATCCCCACCAGAGAATTTGACTCGAGAATGGTGGGAACAGCGCAAGGATTTTATGTCTCATCTAGGAACAGCGATTCTCGGAAAAGTGCTTTACTCGAGTGACAAAGAACTCCTATTCAATCTCAGTGACAAGTTGTTCGATGCCGTCAAAGCAGGCCACGTCTTAGTATATATAAATAACGATGAGATCCAAGCTGCGCTCGAAAAAACAGAACTCGATAATAGCGTTCATCCAGGTGAGGGAGATTTTTTGCTCCTGGTTGATTCTAATTTGGGATTCAACAAGGTTGATGCGGTGATCGAGCGCCAAGTTACTTACACGATAGATCTATCCAATCCTGACGACCCCAGGGCGACATTGGTGATCGAATACCTTCACACAATCGAAGAAGAAATCCCCTGTATACACGAAGCCAGCTATGGAACAGGAAGTTATGCCGATATGCAAAAACGATGCTATTGGAATTATTGGCGGGTCTACAAAACCGCAGGGACGCAATTATTGGCTGCTAATAAAACCCCCGTTCCAGGTCTGTGGCTCCTAAGCAACCAAGATTGGGATGGAAATGCTACAATTGAAACAAGTAATCACGATACCGAGGTCATTTCGGGCTTCTTTGTTTTGGGTACCAATCAAAGCCAAAATGTCAGTATGCAATTCGTATTGCCGCCTAGTGTCCTTGTTCACACGACCAAAGATGTCTTCCTATATCAGCTCACACTGCAGAAACAAGCCGGGTTGGAATATCTCCCTGTTGTATTACAGGTAATACCGCCCCCGAATTTCCATCTAATGGACGCCGATGGGGCCTGGCAGTTTGATCAAAATTCTGGCTTGTGGAGTTGGTCCAGCAATATGACGTCATCACAGAATTTTGAGTTGCGTTTTAGCCAAGATACATGAGCAAATATCCAGAGAACTCTTCTGGCGAGGCAAACCGCCAGTTATAAAATGCTAAGTTCTAAACGAAAACAAGTGATAAACTTGAGTTCCTAGGTAGAAACATAATATGATTATCGAATCACAACCTTCCACTTTTTCAACGGATATTCGTCGTTACATCGGCCTGTTTTGGGGCTGGTTCTGGTTGATCGCGCTCTTGACAATCCTGGCTGCAAGTTTGACCTTCGTTTACTATTGGAATCAAAGCCCCATCTACCAGGCCACGTCGACCTTGATCGTCAATGAAGCTCCAGATACGCAGGCATATGATGTTTCAGCAGTGTCGGTCAATCTGCGGTTGATCCAAACCTATATAGAAATGATGACCAAAAATCCTGTCTTGAGAGAAGTGATTGCAAACTTGGAGCTTGGCATCAGTTCGGGCGCTTTAAGGGATAAGATTAGTGTACAGCAAGTGGGAAATACGCCCCTTATTACTGTAACGGTCAGAGATACAGATCCGCAGCGGGCTGCTGACATCGCCAATGAGCTAGGTGCTGTTTTCGCGCAGCAAAATCAGGTTAGACAAGAATCGCGCTATGCAACCACAAAGGAAAGTCTTCAATTGCAGCTCAATAAAACCCAGGAGCAAATCGACTCAGTGGAATCAGCCTTATTGCAATTAAGCGATGCACCCGAAGACCAATCGGAGCGCAATCGCCTGGATCTGATTTTGACCCAATATCGCCAAACTTATGCTGACACCCTCCAAAGCTATGAACAAGTTCGCTTGAAAGAAGCAGAGACGCTTTCGACTGTAATAACAGTCGAAATGGCTGAACCATCCTGGGGGGTCGTTAGCCCAGATATTACCAAGAACACTGTTATGGGCGGGGTTGTAGGTGCCATGATTGCGATTGGGATTATCTATTTAGTAGATCTCTTTGATGACACCATACACGGATCTGATGATATCAGTCGCATTTTGAACCTGCCAGTTTTGGGCATTGTCCGAAAAATCAATGGTAATCCAGCCGTCGTTACTGCGGTCAACCCGCGCTCGCCTGACGCAGAGGATTTTCGCTCCCTGAGAACTAATATTCAATTTGCAAGCGTTGATTATAATCTCCGCACACTCCTAATAACCAGCGCTACGCCAAAGGATGGCAAGTCGGTTATTGCCAGCAACCTGAGCATTGTCCTGGCTCAAGGTGGACAGAAAATCTCTCTAATTGATGCTGATTTGAGGCGTCCCAGGATCCATGAATACATGCAAATCCCCAATAAATGGGGTTTGACATACTTATTCACTGCCAAAGACAATCGATTGGACGGCGTCCTGAGGAAAAATATATCTATGGGTCTATCTGTCATGACCGCAGGGGGTTTGCCTCCTAACCCTGCTGAGTTATTAGGCTCTGAAAAAATGTATCATATTATTGCGGACGTAAGTGATCAGTCTGATGTGATTGTTTTTGATTCTCCGCCATTAAACGCGGTAACCGATGCCAGCGTGCTCAGTAAATTTATCGACGGCGTCATCTTGGTGGTCAGGGCTGGTACCACAAAAATAGTCGCAGCTCAACAAGCTCTTGAACAGTTAGAGCGCGTGGGGGCCAATGTAATTGGCGTTGTGTTGAACCATGTCGACATGAAAAAGGCTCGCTATGGTACCTACTATTCTTATTACTCTGATTATTCAGAATCAACTTCCCGAGTGAAAGCACATTCCCGAGAAAAAAAAATGAATGGTCCAAAACCCCCCGTTGAAGGGAAAAAAGGCTTGTCTTGACCATTCGCCAGGTACTTGGCTCCTATTTTAAAATTGGACGATATACCAAATCTTGATTTCTGCGGTGGTTATTCTCCCCAAGTTTTGCAAACTTGGGGAGAATGGCCTTAACGCGCCTCAGAAAAACACACACTGCTATAATGGGGGCATGGTCGCAGAACCCGCTGCCGCGAGAACGGTACGCATAAACCTAAAAATCCGTTACTTGCCCTATCTTGTAGGGCTTCTACTCTTATTGCAAATCTTCTTCCCCTACAAAGGCTGGATGTTTTTGCTGGTCACCATGGGCGGCCTATGGGGTTTGAGCTACTGGTGGGCGCTCTCCCTGGCGTATGGGTTGCGCATAGTGCGTGAGCGGCGCTTTGGTTGGACACAAGTCGGTGACCGCATCCAGGAGAAATTTACCCTGACCAATAAGGCCATCGTCGCCGCGCTTTGGGTGGCTGTCATCGATCACTCGGATATGCCCGGCTACCAGGTCAGTAAGGTTGTGCGTGTGCATGGCAATTGGCAGATCCATTGGTTTGAGTGGGGAAACTGCAATCAGCGCGGCCTCTATCGTTTGGGTCCCACCAGCCTGCAAACCAGCGATCCCTTTGGGATTTATTCCGTGGAAATTGATTACGCTGCATCAGATTCGATGCTGATCATGCCGCCTGTAGTACCGCTGCCCAGGATCGATGTCACGCCCAGCGGACGCCTGGGCGAGGGGCGCTCCCCGGCGAATATCCTTGATCCAACCATCAGCGCAGGGGGTGTGCGACAGTATGTGCCTGGTGACAGCCAACGCTGGATCCACTGGCCGACCACGGCCCGCCTCGGGGAACCCTACGTGCGCCTCTTCGACAGCAGCCGTTCCAGCGACTGGTGGATATTCCTGGATATGGATGAGCGCGTCCAGGTGGGTGAAGGCAGCGCCTCGACCGCAGAACACGCGGTTATCCTGGCCGCTTCTTTGACCAGCCGATCCCTGGAACTGAATAAAGCCGTTGGATTGAGCGCTTGCGGCGATGATCTGCTCTGGGTGCCTCCCAATATGGGTGCCAGCCAGCAGTGGGAGATTTTTCAAACTTTAGCAATAGTAGGGGTGGGAGAGTGTCCCTTGGATGAGCTGTTGGAACGCACTCGAACTGCATTGCGAGGGCGCAGCAGCTTGCTGGTCATCACGCCATCCTTGGATCGGCGTTGGTTGGACGCACTATCACTTGTGATGCGAGGGGGCATCGTTCCCACGGTCTTCTTATTAGATCCGATTGCCTTTGGGGGGGAAGGGGATTCCGCTCCAATGCTGGATTCGCTGGTCGAATTAGGAGTTACCCACTACCGCATCACCCCTGAGCTCCTCGACCGTCCTGGAGAGATAGGACACCTGGAAAAACGATCCTTTCGGAAGGTGTATCGCGATGATCAAAGTGGTCTGCTCAACTGGAGAAAATTAACTTGAGCCCATTGATTAGGAGTTTCGCA